>NZ_JBNHER010000102.1:0-94311 GCF_050015975.1 Dapis purpurea BLCC-M126
CTTCTCTTGGTCGATTGGATATGGCGTTTAGCGTTCCGCACAACGCGCGTTAACGGCTGTCGCCGACATGAAAAGCGTAGCGGCTCTGCAAGAGCGGGAAACCCGCTCCTACGGACCCGCTTCGCTAACGCCATCTCATCCTAAGGTAATGCTCCGCAAACGACCGCTTGTTTCTCCTTTAAAGGAGAGGCTTTAAACCTTAATTATTGGGTAAAACTACGTTTAAGGCTGTCGCTGAAATCAATTTGGAGCATGACATAGGATGGTATCGCGAGCTTTCCCGATCTTACAAAGCCGCTTCGATATCCAATCGACCAAGATAAAAAAAATTCCTTTTAGCCCAATCATTCTATTGCAGAGGAGTTCAAGAATTAAGAATTAAGAATTTAGAATTTAGAATTTAGAATTTAGAATTACCTCTCCTTGAAAAGAAGAGGATTGACGAACAGGAAAATTTTTATTTATTATCCCCTTTTCAGGGGATGCTTTAAACCACAATATTTCGGTAATAATTAATTATTAATTGTTGAACTACTCCCTATTCCCTAAATTTTTTATTGCAGGTATTTTAAATAGACAGAATATAAAGCTTGATTATTAAAAATGTAATAACTTGAGAAAATTAATAATTTTTAATGTAATAGCTAATTCCTGAATCATTGCTTTGCTATAACATAGCCATAACATTTCTCCAATCTATGAGGTACACAAGTTTTTGATTTTAGGGAATAGATAATTGAGAAGAGGAAACTACCAAATACTAAACGCACCATTTCCATTTTAGGTCATAAAACCTCTGTCACCCAGATGAAAAGCGGGAGATGAATCGTTGCCTATCAATCAATTAAGTGAAGAAAGTGATTGTGAACAGGGCTAAGATTTATGCTAAAATTCACCTTGCGATAATTCCTGTATATTTCAGGGAAACCCTAAAAAGCAAGAATCTCCCGTTCAATCTATATTTTTAACGGTTAAAGTGTCAAAATCTAATAGTTGAATTTTAGGAATGACGGTATAGGCATGGCATCCATTAGCGAGCTACATCAACAACTAATCAGTAAAGAACGCTCTGCTGTAGAAATTACTCAAGAAGCTCTGGAACGCATCAACCAGTTGGAGCCGAAGTTGAAAAGCTTTATCTGTGTTACGGCAGAAAAGGCCATCGAACAGGCCCGTCAGGTGGATGCCAAAATTGCTACAGGAGAGGAAATTGGACCTCTAGCAGGGATTCCGATCGCTGTTAAAGATAATATGTGTACCCAAGGTATCCCTACTACTTGTGGTTCTAAGATTCTAGAAAATTTTATTCCGCCTTATGAATCTACGGTAACTCAAAAACTTGTGGATGCTGGGGCAGTAATTTTAGGTAAGACTAATCTAGATGAATTTGCCATGGGCAGTTCAACAGAAAATTCTGCCTATCAAGTCACCGCTAACCCCTGGGATGTGGAAAGAGTACCAGGGGGATCTTCGGGAGGTTCCGCAGCAGCAGTGGCATCGGAAGAATGTGTAGTGGCATTAGGGTCAGATACAGGTGGCTCAATTCGTCAACCAGCATCTTTTTGTGGAGTGGTGGGAATGAAGCCTACTTATGGTTTGGTTTCTCGCTATGGGTTAGTAGCTTACGCTTCCTCTCTGGATCAAATAGGTCCTTTTAGCAGAACTGTGGAAGATTCTGCTATTTTGTTGCAGGCGATCGCTGGTTATGACCCAAAAGATTCTACCAGTCTGAATGTTTCTATCCCAGATTACACTAAAAATCTGAGACCTAATTTAAGACCTAAAGGGCAAATTAGAATTGGTCTAATTAAAGAGACTTTTGGTGAAGGTTTAGACTCATCTGTTCTTCAAGCTTTCACTAAAGCAGTGGAACTACTGCAAGAGTTAGGAGCAGAAATTCAGGTAGTTTCTTGTCCGAGATTTCGCTACGGTTTACCTACTTATTATGTTATTGCTCCATCAGAAGCTTCGGCAAATTTAGCCCGCTATGATGGGGTCAAATATGGTTTCCGTACTCCTGAGTCGGAAAACCTCTTAAATATGTATGCCAAGACTCGTGCTGAAGGTTTTGGTTCAGAAGTTAAGCGCCGAATTATGATTGGTACTTATGCTTTGTCGGCTGGGTATTATGATGCTTATTATCTGAAAGCTCAAAAAGTCCGTACTTTAATTAAGGAAGATTTTGATAAAGCTTTTGCTCAAGTAGATATTTTGGCTTGTCCCACTTCTCCAACTACAGCATTTAAGGTGGGTGAAAAAACTGATGACCCACTGAGTATGTATTTATCTGACTTAATGACTATTCCAGTTAATTTGGCTGGTTTACCTGCTTTAAGTTTACCCTGTGGTTTTGATCGACAAGGATTACCTATTGGTATGCAATTGATTGGTAATGTTTTGAAAGAAGGTTTACTGTTTGAAGTTGCTCATGTTTATGAACAATCTAATAACTGGTACAAACGTCAACCTCAACTTGATAAGGTTATTTTTTAGTTTTTATTGATGAAGCATTAGGGGTTGATAAAGTTAATCGCTTAAAAGTCATTAGGAATGAGGATTTTATTATCTACACCAGTTAAATTTCGTAAACTCCATATCATCTGAGTTCTTTCAACAAAATTGTGGAGTTTATTTAATTCTCATTCCTAAACCTCATCAACCTTGAGACTTAGAGTTCTTATCTGAAAGTAGAAAAAACTACAATCCTTGAATTTTGATCTGTTATGAACATTTTCCCCAAACTATGGTTTTCAATCTAGACAAAGTTTAAATAGTGGCGTGAAGCAACTAAAATGTTGCATTGCAATAGTAGGGGAAGAGGTACGGACATTTTATACAAAGGCCGTACTCAATGAAGCTCAACAAACATTTAATCAGATACCTCCCCCATGCCAACGATGCTATAGCAATCCTAGATTAGGTTGTGTCGGCCTAGTAGATTGACGTTAAAATTTATTTTTATGTCAAATTAAGAGACATTAAGAGACTGAACGTAGGAAGGAAAAGATTTATGATAACTTTACTCTTTTTACATAAAGAAATCTAGAAGAAACAGGGTTTAGGGAATTGGGTGTTTGTAACTCTTGACTAATTAGGGTTTGCTGAAAAATTCTTATGGGTGAGGGTAGGAGTCAGGAGTCAGGAGTCAGGAGTCAGGAGTCAGGAGGAATGGAAATTATATGAGGAAGCATGAGAAAGAATAGTCCTTTGATTTTTCTGCGATAATCTACCCAAAATGCTCACTTGATTCCGCTTTATCAACCAAAAACCTGGTACTTTTTCCAGATCTAAAATTGCTCAAACCTTTATCCGTCAATGCTTTGATATTTAATCAGCAAGCCCTAATTAAGCAGACATAATCTAATTATAAATTTTTCTTATGTGGCAATCTCATATTTTTTCTGTTGTGGAGTGGCTTTTAATTATTGGAATAATTGGAGTTATAGCTTATATTGCTATCTGCATATTTCTAGTTTTTATGCAACAGCGATTTATATTTTTCCCTAGTTCAGTTATAGAAATAACACCAGAAAATGTAAATCTTCCATATCAAGAAGTTTGGTTATCTGTCTTTCAGCAAAAAGGCAAGTTGGAACGAATACATGGGTGGTGGATACCTGCTAACTTTTACAGATCAGATTTTCCAAATGTAGTTTTATATTTCCATGGTAATGGTGTCAATATAGGAGCGAATGTTGAACAAGCTTATAAATTTCATAAATTAGGTTTTGATGTCTTGTTAATAGATTATCGAGGTTATGGGCATAGTAAAGGGAATTTTCCTAGTGAAGCGCAGATTTATCAAGATATAGAAATTGTATGGAATTATTTGGTTAATCAACGCCAGATTAATCCGCAAAATATATTGGTTTATGGTCATTCTTTAGGTGGAGCTATTGCTATTGAGTTGGCTACAAGACACCCACAAATGGCAGGATTAATCATTCAAAGTTCTTTTACTTCTATGCAAAGTATGGTCAATTATCAGGGTGGGATTTATAAATTTTTTCCCATAAAACTCCTACTACATCAAAAATTTGACTCTATTTCCAAACTAAGGAAATTAGATATACCAATTTGCTTAGTTCATGGAGCAGAGGATATGTCAGTTCCTGCCTATATGAGTGAACAATTATTTGCAGTTACTCCTGCTGAAATTAAAGATTTATATATAGTTCCTGGTGCAGATCATAATAATGTTGCAGGGATTGCTGGTAATGAATATTTGCATAGAATTAATGAGTTTGTTAATCAATTAAAAAATCATTCACTCGACAGCAAACAGGTTTTTTGAAAGCGATATAATGTAATATTTACCAACCATAAAACAGCACTAAAATATAGATATATCTATGTTAATAATTTAGTGAATTAACCACTACATTGACTATTATTAATCATCTAAGTATAGACTATATTCAAGTTTTAATATTTACTTGGAAAACAATTTTTTTAGTAAAAATTTTATTAGTGTGGATCAGCTGCATTGGTAATTTCAGAAAACTTCATGAATTTGGTTTCTAACTCTACTGTCTAATTAGCAAGATTACGTCAAAATATAGACATGAAAATTAAGTGATATGACCATAAAAATACCTTAGCTACAAATACAGGATTTCCCGTTATTATGAGGTACAATAGCTGGATTTTTGACGGGGTAAATATTTTTTGTTTGTTCCCCCACTCCCCTACTCCCTAAAACCGTCAATATATTTACCTCGTAGCTGTGGAAACTGCTGTATTTCTGTTAAAGCTCCATAAAATATCTAGTTTCTTATGCACAGTTTCAGTACAAATTCCACATTCTTAATATTAACTTTATAAATATTCTATAAATCTACCATAGACAAAAGGTAGTGTTGACAAAAAAATAATCCTGTGATAGAAACGATAAGCTGTGTAAAGCTGTTATTCAAGATAAAATAGTACAAAAATCAACAAACAATAAATTAGGAGACAATGCCTAAAATGAGTTTATTAAATAAGGTATTTGAAGCTTACAATGCACATCGAGTTGCATTCTCACAACCTGAAGCAATAGCAGCTATTGCAGTATCTGCGATTGCCTCAGATGGTTATCTTTTAGAACAAGAAACAGAACGAGTGATAGTGCTTTTGTCTCAAATGGAAATTTTTAAAGGCTATTCAGAAAAACAGATTACAAATATGCTTAATAGGTTGTTAAATACACTTAGCGAAAAAGGAATTAACAATTTAGTCGCTATAGCCAATGATTCACTACATCCGGAGTATAAAGAAACAGCTTTTATGTTAGCTACTGACATAATTTTAGTAGATGGGGTTTTATCTGGTAAAGAACAAGTGTTTTTAACTCGTTTGTGTCAGGTCTTGGAAGTATCTACAGAAAAAGCTTCAACAATTTTTCGAGCCAAATCAGAAATCCATCAAGTTACTAAAAAGAAGTCTAGAAAGTACAAAATTAATCAAAATTTTGAAAAGTAGATAAAATGTAGTTTCATCAGAAAATTATTAACATAGACAGACCAGATAACTCAGAGGTCGTTAATAAATATTTACTATGACTTTTGAGCTGTTGATTAAGCTATTTACGGGCAATAATTTTTTCGTAAGCTTTAATAGTTTGTGTGGCGATCGCCTGCCAACTATAACTATTTTTAGCTAACTCTTTAGCATTCAAACCCCGGCGTTTCCTTTCTGCTTCATTCTGCAAAGCTGACTTAATTAAAGTAGCCATATCTTCTATTTGACAACCACCAACCCAACCTGCTTCTGCTCTTACCACATCCTGACAAATATGAACCTGATCAGAAATTACTACTGGGGTTCCTGCTACCATTGCTTCTGCTACTGCAATACCAAAATTCTCATAATAAGAAGGCAATACAAATAAGTCAGCAATTTGTAATAAACTTGTCTTTATTTTTCCTGTAACAAACCCAGTTATTATTGTACATTTAGCAAGAGGAGAAGCCTTTATTTGTGAGTTAATTTTTGCTTCATAATTAGGGTCTTGAGGATTTGCACCTGCTAAGATAAATTGAAAATCTATCCCTTCTACCAATAACTTTTCTAAAGCAGGTAACAATAAATCTAGCCCTTTTTTCGGTTCAATGCGAGACATAAACAAAATCATGGGATGTTTAATTTCTATCCCTTGAGATTGGAGATAATTAGCCAAATTTTCATTTTCAATCTTATCTGGAGGGTTAACACCTAAAGGAATTACTAAATCTTTTGTAGATAAACCAAATCTTTCGGAAATTTTTGCCTCTTGTGTAGTGGTAAAATGAAGCCCAGCAGCATGAGCAATATTCCGCTTTTCTAACAAAGAAACATAAATTTTTTTGAGTTGTTTTTTCTTACGTAAATCAGCGGGATCTAAAGTTCCTAAAGGTCTTAAAATATAGGGTAAATTATTACTCCTAGCAACAGTTGCAGCTATAGTAGTTACTGGTGAAAAAAGAGCATGAATATGAGCCAAATCAAAATCAGCAGCGTGTTGATTTAACCATTGTAATAATTTTAGAGAAAACTTATAGCGACGGAACGGAGAACAACGAAAATAACGAATTTGATAACCGTTTTGTGTAACAGGTATATCAAGGGGAACATCTAAAGGTGGCTGACCAGCATCTCCATTAGAATCTGTGGTGAGAATAGTAACGTCTATATTTTGAGCAGCAAGGGCGGTAGAAAGTCCTAAAACCATTTGACTCGGACCCCCATAAACAAGAGAGATAGATGGTACTATTTGTAATATTCGCATAACTTTGTCCTATTCTCCTCAACTAAACCTCAAAGTTATAGTAGAGGCTTTGAACCTCACTATTATATGAATAAATCCCTGAAATTTATAAACCTCATCTATCTTAGATGCTACTCAGGCTTCGGCAGTTGATGATGACCCTTTACCTTTGTATAACGCACATAACTGCGATGCCAATGGTCTACTGAATATATTTAAGTAAACACTTCAACCTACTTAAAGTAAAGTAGAACAAATTTATTTCTCCAACATATTAGTGCTTGGTTGATATCACCGTTGAGACTTGCTCTGAACAATCTTTTATTATAACGCAAGTTT
This sequence comes from Dapis purpurea BLCC-M126, assembly GCF_050015975.1. Classification (NCBI taxonomy): domain Bacteria; kingdom Bacillati; phylum Cyanobacteriota; class Cyanophyceae; order Oscillatoriales; family Microcoleaceae; genus Dapis; species Dapis purpurea. The sequence continues at coordinate 7,067 of NZ_JBNHER010000102.1, forward strand.
CGCAGGAAGATATAAAAATTTAGCCAATTTATAAATTCGTTCAACAAAGCCCAAATTCTTTTCGCAAATAGTAAGTAGGTAGGTGAAAAAATTTACAAGTATGTCATTGCGACTGCAGCGGAGCGGAAAGAAGCAATCTCAAGGGTTTCAACTGCTTTAACATTTCGTTACATAGTGACGTTTATTCGCGCATACCTACTTACATTAAAACTCAAGATATTTAAGTATTGAGGACTTACTGATTAAATATCAAAGCATTGACAGATAAAAGCAAGTACCTTTTTGGGCTCGAAAAAAGTCCCAGGTTTTCAGTGCTTGAAACTCATCTATTTTGGTATGCATAAGTAGACAAGATTTTATCTCCCCACACTTCCCACACTTGCCACTCCTCGAACTCTACTTTTTTTCAGCAAACCCTATTGACTTATGTTATGTGTAGCGCTAGGTATATCTCTCCGTAATCCTCACCTGATGTTAATTTATTTACTTTGATTACAAATCTAACCAGATATTTTTAAATTATAAAGAAAAAATTAAAATTTTTAAAAGCCTCATTACTTTAAAAAATATAATTTGTCAAGTTTTTTAGTAGCAAATTTTAATAAAATAATTAACCTTAGAGAACAAAGCCAATCAGGTATGTAACAAATAATTAAACATTAAGTCTCTTCATAGAAAATTTATAAATTTCTGGGTAATCTTTACCGATTCTTCATAAAAAACAAGAAATAGGGAAGTATATTATCAGATGTAGGACTAATAAAAAATCTCAAAAATACCCGTAAACTCTTGGATTAGTCAGGGAAATTGAAGTATAAGTTAGAACATTATTGAATAATCATCGCTATAGATTACTCAGATTTTTCTTCCTGTTTACTCCTAATTAATTCTGTGTTTAACTTTGCTTCATTTTCTATATATTAGGTTTGTTGTAATAGTTTTAGAGTTAGTTAGTCTTATTGTTTGAAAAAATTGCTATAAACGCCAATCACTTAGGCAAAAGATAAATAATTTAAAAACTACTCAGTTACTATGTAAATACAAATACTGAGTGGGAGGATAAAAAAACTTTAGTTGAGGTGCAAAATTAAATATGAATAGAGTTGATTTCACAGTTGCTATCCCTACCTATAATGGGGAAACTCGTTTACCAGACGTACTAGACAGATTAAAATCACAAATAAACACTGAAAACTTTTCATGGGAAGTAATCATAGTTGATAACAACAGCACAGATATGACTGCTAAAGTAGTAGAAAATTATCAAGCTGACTGGTCTAAATTAATTTCACTGAGATATGTTTTCGCACCAAAACAAGGTGTAGAATTTGCTAGACAAAGAGCCATCGAAAAAGCAAGAGGAGAACTTATTGGTTTTCTAGATGATGATAATTTACCTGATGCTGAATGGGTTGCTCAAGCTTATTGTTTTGGTAAAAAAAATCCTCAAGTTGGTGCTTTTGGCAGTCAAATACATGGAGACTTTTTTGAACAAAATTATGAGTCAAAAATCCCAGAAAATTTGAAAGAAATAGCCTGTTTTTTAGCAATTGTAGAACGAGGCAATAAACCACATCTATATAACTCCAGGAATAAGATATTACCTCCTATTGCTGGAGTCGTAGTTCGTAAACAAGTCTGGCAACAAGCAGTTAGGAAGAAATTATGCTTAAATCATACAGACAAAGCAGCAGGATTAGCTAGTAAAGATTTAGAAGTACTGAGGAATATTCAGCAAGCAGGCTGGGAAATTTGGTATAACCCAGCAATGATGGTTTATCATAAAATTCCTAATTCCCAACTAAAAAAAGATTACCTACTAAACCTAATGCGTTGTGTAGGTTTAAGCAAACATAGCCTGAGCAAGATGACTCTCAAAAGTTGGCAGAAATCTTTGGCTTTTTCAGGTTACATTGGTAATGACCTTCGGATATTAGTCCTTAACTCAATTAAAAAAGGTGAGTCAATAAAAGCTGATGCTATTACTCATTACCAGACAGAATTTTTGTGGAGAACTATCAAAAGTCCTTTCTTATTCTGGAACAAACAAAAAAAGGCTAAAACAAAAGTATCTAGTTATCAAACATTCCCTGAAGATGAATATTTGTTAGAACAAATTGCCACAGCTTTTGAAGAAAAAAGCTTCATTCTTCATGCCCAAAAGATATTGCCTATTGGTGAGGAAGATTTCCATAGTGAACATTTAGAAATTCTTCTGCGACTTCAGGATAAAATAGGAAATATAATGTTACCTGGTCAGTTTATACCTACTGCAAAACGTTATAATTTGATGATAACTATCGATAAATGGGTAATTGGGAATTTATTTACTCAACTTTCCCAAGCAGCTCGAAGCAATAATAATTGTGTATATGAAATTAATCTCAGTGCTGCTAGTGTTAATGATGAAAAGTTTATAGATTTCTTGTCTCAGCAGTTTGATCTGTATGAAATTTCGCCAGAAACAATTAGTTTAGGAATCAGTGAAAGTATTGCTCTCGCTAATATGAAGCAAGTGGCAAAGCTAATTAGTGTTTTCAAAGAAGTTGGTTGTCAGTTTACCTTAGACAATGTTGGTCGTGCCAACTTAATGCCTGATTATCTCAAAAAACTACCTATAGATTATCTAAAAATTGATGGTAAATTAGTAAGGGGAGTTACTAATAATCAGGAAAATTTCAGAGGGATAGAACAAATCCATAATCTAGGTTATCAACTAGGTATTAAGACGATTGCAGAAGCTGTTGAAAACAGCAATATAATGGCAAATATTAAAACATTAGGAGTCGGTTATGCTCAAGGCTATGCCATAGATTATCCCCAACGTTTATTGGCTGGAAAGAAAATGAACATAGGGAATTCAAACATAAATACAGTAAATTATCGGACTCTACAACCAGCAGTGGCATAATTTTTCTGAAATAAATCGGCGGTTATGGCAGGTGAAACAAAGATTAGGATAATTAATAAAAAGTATGGCTATCTAAAAGTTATGTTTTCTGATTTATATCCTAATCTATAGTTCACTTGAACTGCTACAAATATAAAATAAGTTACTATAAAAAATAACTTTTTACTTTAAAAGTCTCTATGAAATAGGTGCAGTTTACAGAATAATTAAGGTTTAAATTCTCTCTTTTAAAGGAGAAATAAGCGGTCGTTTGCTCCCATGAGTAGAATGGGATAACTTTTGCTTACCCAAAGCTCCGAAGTGCGCCATATCCAATTGACTAAGAGAGAAAAAATTTTCCTTTTATTTAATCCTCTTTCTCTTAGGGAAAGGTAATTATCAATTATCCATTATTGAAAGTGCCTATCTCTATTATTAATGGGTCAAAACTTTTACCAAAGGTTTTGGATAAATTGTTAGATAAAATTAATACTGAACATTTTTTTTGGAAATTATTCTTGTTGATAATAATAGCAAAGATAATACAGCGGAAATAGTTAAAAATTACCAAAAAAATTGGTCATATTTCTATTCTTTAAGGTACTGTTTTGAACCATAACAAAGATAGATAAATCTGAGCATACTTATTGTTGACATAATTCTGGTTGTTGACGTAATTCTGGAGGAATTATACCAGCCAAACTAATTTTATCAGAGCAATAATTTATTAATTAGTTCTTTGGTTTCATTCCTAATATAATTTCCATTACTATTTTCTACAAATTGTCTCTAATAATACTGATATAGCATTTCCCAAGCTAGTCAGGTACAGATATTGATAATTAAATTTTATTAGTGCGAGCATCTTGCTCGCGCAGGTGTACCTCAATAGGGTGAAATCTGCTATATTTTTTTTGTTATTATCAATAGTCTAATTTTTGACATGATTATTATGAAAACTTATTTGATAATTTGACACCTAATATAATGTGCTCCGTCCGGGGGAGCTACGAATTGCGGATAATTAGTTATAATAAGCCTTACTTCATTCTAAATTTACTCTTTCCCTCCTGACTACTGATTTCTGACTCCTGACTTGTTCCTAATGATTTATAACTATTCAACCTAACATGATATAAGATTATACAGATTTTTTTATGATTACTATCAATAGATAATATAGCAATTCTCAAAAAGCTTGAGGTACAAAATTTTATGTTTGAAGGAACACTTAACTGGAAATAGGGAATAAAAAGACAAAAATATAACTGTACTTCACGACCTTGGAAAATGCCATAGCATACTTTTAGGTTAGAATGCTTGGAGTTAATTGCTGATAATTTGATAGCTGATTATATGTAGGGTTCGCCGAGCCTAGCGTTAAACAATTAATGATTAATGATTAATTATTACTTCTCCTTGAAAAGAAATAGGATTGACTAAAAGGAAAATTTTTTCCCTCTTGGTCGATTGGATATGGTTAGGTAACCTATCCATCACATCCTACATAAAAAGTGGAATGGCTCTGCTTTATTCGGGAAACCTCACCATCTATCGACCGCTTATTTCTCCTTACTCATGAGAGGCTTTAAACCTTAATTATTCGGTAACTATATCGCCTAGACAATAATTTTTCAGTAGGAAAAACGTAATCTTTTCAAGATTAGTGTCAAGAATTAATTAATTATATTGACTTATCAATACATATATAGTAATCCTAAATTATAGTAATCCTAAATGATTTGTGAGAATTTTTCTAATAGTTAAGATTGACGAAAAACCTTGAAAATTATGACTCTTGACTCTTGAGTCCTAAGTATCACAAAAATATTACAATTGAAATAAGATTGCTATACAAGACTACCCATAAACTATTGCATAACAAATACTTAGAGATTATTCAGTTTTTATTTTCATACCTTAGTTCAACAACGGCAAAAATCTTAGAGGTTGTTTGTAAAGAATTATGAAGTATTTTTACCTCTCGCAAACTGAGTATTTTAGCCTGTAAAATCTGGGATAAATAACCAAGTTGTTACACTTTAAAGGGCAATTATTGTACATTACAAAACTTTACAAACAGTTTCTTAACTAGAAACTATGTTATCCAATTCCTCTAAGCTATGCCAGATCAAAAATCACTCAAACCTCTTTTAATACCAGCATCTGGATCTCTCATAGTTCCCCCTTTATTTTCTAATTTAACAGAAATATCCCTTAAAAACCTGATTCAGCAGACAGCAGAAGCATCACAATCTGAGATTTGGTTTTCTTTAGTTTTGCCTACTTATAATGAAGCTGAAAATATTGAAAGAGTAGTCAATAAGCTTTGTGAGGTACTGGATAGAGTTTTATCTCAACGTTACGAGTTGATTGTCGTCGATGATAATAGCCCTGACTTAACTTGGCAAATTGCACAAAAACTGATGGAGCATTATTCACAGTTGCAAGTCATGCGCCGTCAATACGAACGTGGATTATCAACTGCCGTGATTAGAGGCTGGCAAAGTGCCCGAGGAGAGATTTTGGGTGTAATTGATGCTGATTTACAACACCCACCTGAAAGTGTATTAGAATTACTGGGGAAAATTTGCCTGGGTGCAGATTTGGCAGTAGCTAGCCGACATACCGAAGAGGGTGGTGTTAGTGATTGGAGTTTTATGCGACGTTTTTTGTCAAGAGGGGCGCAAACCGTAGGGTTGTTAATCTTACCTAACACTATTGGTAAAATTTCCGATCCTATGAGTGGGTACTTTCTAGTCAGACGAAAGGCGATCGCTGAATGTAAATTAGATCCAGTGGGATACAAAATTCTAATTGAAGTTATTGCTAGGGGCAATATTGGGCGCATTGCAGAGGTAGGCTATGTTTTCCAAGAGCGTTTAGACGGCGAGAGTAAGGTGACTTGGCGACAATATAAAGATTATATTCATCATCTCTTGAGACTGAGAATTTATTTATGGCCATTTAGTCGATTTATTCGCTTCGGAATTGTTGGCCTAAGTGGAGTCTTTGTGGATATGATTGTTCTCTATTTACTGAGCGATCCAACTACTTTAGGGCTGGGGTTGACTCGAAGTAAGTTTGTTGCAGGAGAGTTAGCAATTCTTAATAATTTTGTTTGGAACGATCGTTGGACATTCAGTGATTATTCTCGAAAACAAAAAGGTAGGTCTAAACTATTAAGACGATTCTGTAAATTCAACATTGTTTGTTTAGCTGGTTTGTTCATAAATGTTTTGACTTTGAATTTAGTGTTTAATTTTTTCTTGCCTAATCGATATTTAGCAAACCTAATTGCAATCGTTGTAGCAACCCTATGGAATTTCTGGGTTAATCTGAAATTGAATTGGCGTACTACCTAAAAATTATTTCTAGGTTTTTAACAGAAAATCATTTAAAAGATTTAGTAGACTCAATAAACTTCAACCGTCTATAAAATCTGATAATTTTATCAAAATAAGTTGATTTAATAAAAGATTTAAATGTATTAATAAAAATAGGTATCATCAATTAGCAGTCAAATTATTAATTATAATTATCCTAAGTCTAGGTATTTTTTTCCACTTTAACAATTTAGACGACAAAATCTATTGGCACGATAAGTAAGTCGGCTCAGAAAAACATAACTATATTCAGTTTTGTAAACAACCTTGAATTCCAACTAAATAGCCTTTTTGAGTTAAGTTTACATTCTGTTACATAGTTTGGTTTATTTCCGCCAACCTACTTAATTGAATTGAATAGAGAAACTACTGCACCACCCAAAGCTACACTTCTAGATTCAGATATATAGCCAGTTAGAGATTCAAGGGTAGTGTATTCGTATGTACAATAGACCGGATGTCAGTGGGAAATAATTCTATGACTTGCGATCCTAAACAACTAGATATAAGTATTTTCAGAAATTCCAACACCGTGGTATAGTAGTGCGCTCTGGCGTATTTACAAATTATTTTCAGCAACGCCAAAAATCAAGCATTATGAACACTATCAATGATTTTAATATAGTAGTAATTGGAGCGGGTCCATCAGGCTGTCAATGTGCTAGAAGTTTAGCCAAATTAGGATACAAAATTTTACTGGTTGAACAACATGAAACATTTCAAAAAAATGACTTTTCTAGTGCAGCAACTCCCCAAGAAACTCTTGAGAAATTTAACTTGCCAGAAAAAGTAGTTGGTAGTTATTGGCAAAAAATTAGTATTGTTACAACTAACATTAATCATACCTGGGCATCCTCCAAAACTTTAGGAGTAGTTTTAAATTTTGCCAAACTCAGAGAATTTTTGGCAGGAGAAGTAGAAACTTATGGCGGTAAAGTTTGGATGGGTTATCGGTATACTAAACATTTTCAAGAAAATGGAAAAACTATTGTAGAAATAAGGCGTTTAGGTGGTGAAAAATTTACCGTTAGTACAGAAATTTTGGTTGATGCCACCGGGCCAGCAAGAGCAGTTATGTATGATAAAAAAAGCACTCAACCTCAGTTTATAACCGCTGCTGGAATTGAATATTTAATCGAAGTTGAACCCAGAGAATATGATAAATATGCTAATGATTTAATTTTTTTCTTAGGTCATAAATGGATGCCGAAAGGTTATTCTTGGATATTTCCTATGGAACCAGAAAAACAAAGACTAAAAATAGGTGTAGCAAGATTTAATTTAGAACATAAACAAATAGTAGAAACAAAATCAATTAGGTGGTATCTAGAACTCTTAATTCAAGATTACATGAAACTTGAAAAATATAAATTAATAGATACCCATGGTTCAACTGTGAAATATTCTGTAGGATTAAAAGATATTTATTATCAAGATAATGTTATTGCCATTGGTGATGCAGTATCTACTATTAATATGTTAGGTGGGGAAGGTATTAGACATGGTATGGAAAATGCAGAAATAGCTAGTAAATATATACAAAAATATCTAGATAAACGCTTATCTAGTTTTAGCCCTTATCAAAAAGAAATGCAGAGACGATATGCTATTAAATGGAATCTTTCTGAACAAATGGGTCGCAGAAGATATATGCAGGATAGTGATGAATCAATTGATAAAGGAGTGAAGTATTTAAAATCTTTGACAGTAGAAGATATGATGAATATTTTATTTGAATACAATTTTCAAAAGTTGTATAAAGGATTGGGTAAATATTTACAACGCAAGCTCAAATTAGGATGGCAACAAATTAACAATTTTTTTATGGCTAAATTCAGCTAAGTTTAGTAAATTTGGTTTAACTATTCAGGTATTAGCGCTCAACTTTGTAGCTCTTTTCTATAGAATTAGGAATTAGGGAAAAATATAATGTCTAAAATTACAGAAGTTAATCCGATTATTTGGGAAAATAACCGAGTTTTATTAATTGACCAAACTTGCTTACCAGGAGAATATAAAATTGTAGAAATTAACAGCTATGAAGAGATGGCACGAGCTATTAAAACAATGGTAGTTCGAGGAGCACCAGCCATTGGTATATCAGCAGCTTATGGAATGTATTTAGGAGCAAAAGAAATTTCCATAACTGATAGAAATGAGTTTTTAAAGCAGCTAGAAAAAATTGCTGTAATTTTACGAAAAACTCGCCCAACTGCTGTTAATTTATTTTGGGCAATTGAACGAATATTGAAAGTAGCAAATAAAACTAATGGATCTGTAGAAGAAATTCAAACAGCTTTATTAGAAACTGCTAAAAATATTCATGCAGAAGACTTACAAACTTGTAAAAATATAGGCGATCGCGGACTTGAAGTTTTACCAACTACTCCAGAAAAATTGCACATATTAACCCACTGTAATGCAGGTGCTTTAGCAACTGCTGGTTATGGTACAGCATTAGGTGTGATTCGTTCCGCATGGCGAGAAGGAAGGTTAGCCAAAGTCTACGCTGATGAAACCCGTCCCCGTCTCCAAGGAGCAAAACTTACTACTTGGGAATGTGTCCAAGAAAACATACCCGTCACCCTAATTAGTGATAATATGGCAGCCCATTGTATGAAACAAGGTTTAATTCATGCTGTAGTAGTGGGAGCTGACAGAATAGCAGCAAATGGAGATACTGCTAATAAAATTGGTACTTATAGTCTAGCTATTGTAGCCAAAGCACATAATATTCCCTTTTTTGTAGCTGCACCCCTATCAACTATAGACTTTAAATTATCTGATGGTAGTCAAATACCAATTGAAGAAAGGGATGCAAAGGAAATATATCAGGTGGGAAATACGCGCATTTGTCCAGAGGGAGTAGAATTTTATAACCCGGCATTTGATGTTACACCTGCAGAATTAATTGCAGGAATTATGACAGAATATGGTACAGTTGTGCCTGGAAAATTAGAACAGTTTCGGGCAACGCAGTTGGTTTAACACTACGCGGAAGTTAAAAGTTAAAAATATTAGACATCTCCAATAATCCAAAATAAAATCAATTATTCTACACAAATCATCAATTATTTCTCCCTACTCCCTACTCCCTGCTCCCTACTCCCTCTTTTCTGGAGATGTCTATTAGATTAGTAAGGCTTTTAGGCTTTTTTAACTGCTTAGTTATTTCCGCCATTCTGCACTAGGGGTGTCAGTAAGAAAAGCTCTACTGTACCTCTAGCAGAAATCTCATAAAGTTGTTCCACCTTAAACTCTTTTTCAATTCCAGACAGTAGAGTTACTGATGGATTAGCAGATACTAACAAAATACGCGATTGAGTTTTTGGCAAACTTTGCAACCAACTTTCTACAGCTTGAGGATCGTCTTCCGGTTGCTCTTGCCTAACCTCAATAGTTGCAGAACCCCTATAGTAATGATTCAGTGCCCTAGGAATAAGCTCACTGGCAGACCAAATAATAATATCCCCAGACTGCTCATTAGTTTGAATCAATTGGACAAGACCCCGCCAATCTTCTCGATCGTTCACAGCATAATAACGTTTCAACCCTCCAGCAACAGCAACAAAATATATCACAGCGATCGCCACCGCTGGAATTCGCCACCGACGCCAAACCATCATAAACCCTGCTGCCAAAAGGATAAAAATATAGGGAGCAGTAAACAGAAGGTAACGATCTACCCAGATAGAACGGGAAATTTGAGAAACCAAAAATATTGGAACTAAAGGTAAAAATCCCCAGGCAGCAGCCCAACCAAGTTTATGTAAATTTCGTTTTTCAAAAAAAGCTAAACCAATTAAGCTAGCTACTATTATTGAGTAAAGATTATAAAACCAGAAAATAGCTGCTGAATTTGCTCTACCAAACGGCCAAGCAGTAAAACGACCTGGTTGTAGTAGTACACTGATAATAGTGGGGACAGATTTTAAGTTAGCTTGTACATTTTCTACACCTGTTTCTATACCTGGGTCTACCGTTCCTCTAAATCCACCCATAAAATCAGCCGAACTAATAGCTACATTGATTAGCAGGGGAGACCATAATAGAATAATAACAATCAATCCAGCAGCAAAACTCAATAATACACGCTTTTGTTTACGAAACTTCCAACCGAATAAAACTATGTCCGGTAGTAATAATAGTAAATTTAGTCGTGTAGAACGAATAGCTAAGTATCGAGCGATCGCCCAAAAACCTATAGAAAACTTATTAGGAGATTCTAAAGCAGAAGTTAAAGCTAGAGTACCAAGCAACCCAAAAAAAGTGCTCACTCCATACATCCGCACTTCTTGAGCATGGTTAATAAACAAAGGTGAAATAGCAACAAATAGGGCAGAAATTAAACCTACAGGTTGACTTGCCAAACGACAACCAAGTCGATAAATTAAGAAAACGCTACCTAAAGTAAAAACAACGCATACCCCCCGCAGCCAACTATCGCTATAACCAAATACCATCCAACCTTTGACGAGAAGTTGATGGGTACGGCCTCCCCACAAAATATCAAAAATATCTTTTTTTGCTCGATCTACGCTGAGGAGTTCATCTTTCCACAGGCTTTCTGCACCGAGTTGGTGAAGATATAATCCAGTAGCTAATAATAGGATTAAAGTAATAGGAATTATCTGCCACAATAAATCTGATTTAGATTTATTTTTTGTTAAATCCCAAATTTTTTCTTTCATATTTATTCTCTCCTCCAGAGAATTTAGGGTAGTTACTCCTTGTAAGTTAGGTTACCGTTCATTGTTTTTTTCAATATTTGAATTAGGAGTTGCTAGAAACAGGTGCATTATATCATTGGTGTAGAAATCTAAATTATTAGTAAATTCCCAATGTTTTTCCAGTTGCAACTTAGTTCCAAAATAGTTTTGGAACGCCTGTTCATCAAAATCATTCCTGGAAAGTAACCAGATCCTTTCTATTGGTAACAGGTTAGCGATAAATTCCTCTACATATTTTTTCTCAGGCTTTAAAAACATTCTTCGGTTGACGTAAATAGGTGTAGTACCTTTATAGTAATAAGCTAGTGAAGTAGCAATTTTTTCCTCGTGAATACCTAGACCTTGATCTATAATTATTCGATCTCCTGATTTTTCCATAGTATTAATCACTTGTATAACATCACGCCAATTTTGATGGTCTGGAACTGTGTAGTAACGCACTAACCCATTACTGACACCAACTAAGTATATAATTGCTAGTACAATAGCTGCTGTACGTTGGCAACTCCAAAGTCTCAAAAAGCCAGCAGCAATAAGAATTATAAGGTAAGGACACAAAAATAATAAGTAACGATCTGTATTCCACAATCTAGGAGAAGAAACTAAAAATAATATAGTTCCAGGTATAAAAGCCCAAGCTGCAATCCAGATAAGTTTTCCTGAACGATGCTTTTTAATTAAGGAAAAGCTTAATAAAAAAACTAATATGAGGGTATAAAATCGGTAAAATAAACTAATTGCTTTTGATGGTGAATTGTATGGAAAGGCAGTAAAATTCTTGAACTTGCGTATTACTTCCCTAAAACTGGGATATGTTTGCTTGGCTACTTCTTGTTTAGCATCAATTGTCAATTGAAAAAACCATGCACTTGCGCTTGATAAAACTATTTCCCATACAGAAAATAACCATAAAATAATAACTAGCAACAGCCATTTTCCAAAATTTAATAATATATCACGTTGTTTGCGAAAGTTCAATCCAAATATGAGAATATCTGGTAGTAATAGAGTAATGTTTAGTGGAGCAGTTAGAAACATCAAAACTCGCGTGGCTGCCCACCAGGCCATTGAAGAGTTATTTGGGTTTTCTAGTGCATATACCAAAGCTAGGGAACCAGCAATAGCCAAGCAAGTCGATAGTGAGTACATACGAACCATTTGGGCATGATTGATGAAAAGTGGAGACACTGTTAACAACAAAGCTGCTATCAGACCTGTTAGCTCTCCACTTACACGACGACCAAGTTGGTATGTTAAAAATACTGTACCTAATCCAAATACAACAGATAAACTTCGTAACCAGCTAGCACTCATGCCAAATAACATCCAAATTCTTAGGAGTATATAATAAACTGGACGTACAAACCCAGGGTTAGGAAATATGCGTTTGGCATCATTAATACTATAAAGTTCATCAATCCACATACTTTCTGTGCCAATCTCATAGAGATATAATCCTGTAGCTAATAATAGAATTAAAGCGATCGGTAGCCATTGTCGCAAGTCTAATTTTTGTTTATAAGCAGTTTCATTCATATTAATCTCCAATAATTAACTTTAATCTCCAATAATTAACTGACTTACGGACTATAATAATTCCAGGTCATTTTACTACGACGGTAGTGATTTTGAAGCCATAAGCGCGAACGATTCAAATTAGGATTTGACTCGGCATTACTGTAGATATGCAGTTTATTTCCATTAAGTACAATCAACTCCTCTCGCCAGTCTCCAGAAACATCAGCTACATAGAGACGATTGGCTTTTTCTTTGAACTTGTGGATAAATTCCCCAGTCAAAGGATCGAAAATTGCTACATCTCCTGATTCATGACGTTCTTTGGCAGCAGCTAACTGTTTAGTCTCCCCCGTCCAATCAACCGTAAATATTACTTCTACTCCTTTTGTTGTCCAACCTCTAGGAGCAACATCATCCATTTCATAGTTGGCAATGAGCTGACCTTGGGCATCAAACACGAAAGGTTTCTGGTGTTCGTTATAACGACTGCGACACCATATTTCCAATCCTGGTCGATTGACATCAAAGTCCCCAATCGCAGCATTTTGAGGTTCTTGCTTTTTGTAGTGAGTTTCCCAGATTAGGCGATCGCTATTCAATAGAAAAACTCGATTATCACCACGTTCTTCCAAAGCTACTACCTCTAATCCAGGAATATCTGGACGCACATCAGCAACAAAGATGGCATCAACATGAGTTTTGCGTTTGAGAGGAATTTTAACCAGTATCTCTCCATCTGGTGAAATCAGGGTACCACCCAAAACTTCATCTTTGCCGTCTCCATTTAAGTCTGCCACTCGTGCCCCATTATGAGCATTGGCTACAAAATCATCTCTCGTCCATAAGGGTTGTGGGTCTTCTTTTTTCAGCAAATCATCTATTGCATAGGCAGCTAAAAAGCGTCCCATGCGATATCCTTCTGAGTTGGTAGTCTGTAGTAATAAATCCCTATCACCTTGGCCACGAAAATTAGTAATTACTAGGTGTTCCCACCTTTCTGTTCCTTCTGGTGAATTCAGGATAATAGTTTTCTTGGTTTTTCCGCTTTCGCCATCAACAATATGAAGAGCATTATCTTTAGTCAAAAATAATACTTCTGTTTTGCTATCTCCATCTACATCAGCTGCTTGAATTCCCGGCCCTTGCCATCCTGGTAATCCATACTCCTCTGATTTTTTGGTAACTTGAATATCAATTTGTTTTGCCCAAAGTTTTTCCCCATTTCCCTGATAAATCACAATGTGACCGGGTTTAGTAACAATAAAATCCTTATAGCCATCATTATTGACATCTGCTGTGATTAACCCACCTATTCCCCCATCTTCTACAGGTAAATCTAATTCTATAATTTGAGGTTTAATAGACGAATAGGGTAAACTAACACCCTTTTGATTTAATTGAGCTACACTTACCCAAGCTAGTCCAATTAAACATAGTAAAAATAATGGTACTTTATAGTTTAAATATTTTATTTTTATTTTGTGAAATGATGAAGTTAGCATTTTTCTATGATGCTCGATATATTGACAATATATTATATAAAAAATTATAGTTGACTAATATGAGAAATTTTCTGGCACGTCTAGATTTATCATACTTATATGCGTTTCTTGGTGAGCTAACTCTTGGTCTGACTTTTCTACTGTACATTGTTTTAGCTAGGGTTCTAGGGCCTGAAAAATATGGAATTTTTGCATCTGCGGTTGCTTTAGCAGGCATTATGTCTCTGTTCATGCAGTTTGGACTACCACCACTACTTAATCGAGAAGTAGCTGCTAATCCAGAAGAAGGCTCTAAATCAACTATCAAGTTTCTATTGTTGGAACTTCTTAATACATTACCAGTCCTCATAATTTTGCTCCCTATCGCCCACCTCATGGGTTTCAAGGGAGAAGAACTGATTGTTTGCTACCTCGCGATCTTTGCAGAATTTTGTCGTGGGATTAAAATGACTCAACGTAGTGTCCTCAAAGGTATGGGGTGGTTTAGAACTGAAACAATTTCTGTCGCTATTGAAAGATGTGCTGTAGTTTTGTGTACTTTAGCAGTCTTATTCTTGACTAAGAGTTTGGTATGGGTAGTGACAACTTTGGTGGTTGTTCGGCTATTGGAGAATTTAGGGCTACTATACTACTTGAGTCGGAAAGTAACTGTATGGTCTCCTTTCAATTTTAGTAACCTAATAGAATCTTTGAAAATAGCTTATCCATTTGCATTATTTGGAGTGCTTTGGGTAATTTATTATCAGATCGATCTAGTCATGCTTAAGGCGATCGCTCCTACAGGAGAGGCTGGTTTCTATGGTGCGGCTTACAAGATCATGGAGATTTTATCAGCCTTGCCACGAGTTATTTTCTATGTGGCTTTTACTAGATTTGCTCGAACCTACGCAGCAGATCCTGATCGACTTGGATGGCAAATATACAAAGCCACTCGTATCCTTGTATCCTTAGTAATACCAGTACTCTTGGTTGCTGGATTTCTTCAAACTACCTTGGTACAGATTCTTTATGGTGATGATTATTTTAATTCTATCCAATGCCTGGGAATTTTACTTCCTAACGTTATTGTTGCCAGCTTTGGAGAATTTACGCGATATATTCTAGTAGCCATGGAAAAAGAAAAGAGTCTACCTCCTATTTTACTTGGTGCAGTGATTTCTAATATAGCGATTAATGCCATACTCATTCCAATGTTGGGAGCTGTTGGTGCAGCAATAGCTACTTTATTGAGTGAATTTGTATTAGTTATGATTGCTCTAACAGTTATTATTCGGATAGGGTATAGTCAAGTAGGAAGTACCATTCGCCTTATTGTAGTTATTAGCTTACTGGCAACAGCTATGCCATCTTTGATATTATATGGCTTGAAATCATCAATTAGCATTTGTATAGTGGTTACTTGTCTTTTAGGATTAGTTATGCTAGTACGACGCGATCGCTTTATAGAAAATGTGGAAAAGCCTAGTAACAGTGAAGATTAGAAAAACTAGCGCTCCCTAGATTTGTGAGCGCTAATGTATTAATTCACTAAATCCTCTAAATCCTGATAAATTTCACCTAATCGCTGTACTGAATTCGATATATCATAATTCTGGCAAACTTCCCAAGCTTTTTCGCCCATACTGTGAGCTAACTGGGGATTTAGTAATATGTGAATGAGCCTTTTTGCTAACATATCAACATTTTTACAAGGTACAATATGGCCAGTTTCTCCTTCCAGTATAGCTTCTCCCATCAATCCTACAGGAGTTCCAACTACTGGTTTGTGCAAGTTCATTGCTTCAAATAATGTTATCGGCCCTCCCTCGTGAAGTGAGGGTATAGCCACTACATCTGCTAAACCAAGCAAAACAGGTATATTTTCACGGAATCCAGTGAATATCAATCTATCTGAAATTTTTTCCTTCTCTGAGAAAGATTTAAGCATAGGCATATCTGGCCCATCACCAACTATTAAAAAGCGAGTTTTAGGCAACTCTTTAAGAATTAAAATAGCTGCTTTTAAAAGATAAATTAGACCTTTTTGTTCATCCAGACGACCTACATAAAAAACTACTTGCTCATCAGCAGCAATACCCAGAGATTCACGTTCTCGATCAACCTCACTTTGGTTTGGTAATTGAAATTCAGCAAGTGGGATACCGTAAAAAAAAGTTTCTAAAATTTCTGGTCTGATTTTACGCTGATTGACCATAAATTCTCGTACAGGAGGGGATATGGCAATTGCCTTTGTTGTTAAAGAGGATAAGATAGTATCAGCAACAGTTTGATAGAAAGGTTGGTTTTGAACAACAACGTGTTCGTGTACTATATTAGGAACCCCAGTTAACTTACTTGCCAAACGACCAAAGTTTGTTGCACCATAGCCATGTAAGTGTAAAATATCAGGTTCTTCTTGTTTAATCAGTGTCAATAAACTTGTTAAAGTTGTTGGATCGAATTTTCCCTTATCTAGAAAAAAGATAGGTATTCCCTTTTCTTCAAAAATTTTACCAATTTCTTCAGGAGAACGAAGACTGCAAATACAAAACTGAAAATGCTGAGGATCGAAACGAGGAAGCCACCTTTCAATTGCTCTAGTTACTCCATGAATTCCTGAGCCAGATACACTTAGTTTATCAATTATATGCATAACCAGGATCGGTTTTTGTATATGTTGATGATTATCTTTGTTTGTTGCCTGTGTAGTAGTGACTGAGTTAAAAGTAGTCTGGTTTCCTAAATTTTCTGTTGCTTCTGTTGTCATAACTATTATGCTCCCATAATTTAGTTTAGTGTATTGATTACTTTGGCTAATTAATTTTCTTGGTTGCGAGTTTTTACTACTTTGGCGGGTACTCCAACAGCAATAGCATAATCTGGAATATCTTTAGTTACTACAGCTCCTGCTCCAATAATACTATCGCGACCTATTTTTACTCCATCTAATACTTTTACGGATGCTCCAATCCAACAATTATCTTCAATTGTAATTCCTTTAACGATCTGACCTTGAGCAATGATTGGAATATCAGTTCTTTCTGTTTCGTGATCTCCGCCACCAATTACATAAGAATAAGCAGCAAAAAGAACATTTTTACCAATGTTTACTTCTTTGGCAGATTGAATAAAGCAATTCATCGCAATATTACTATTTTCTCCAATGGTAATATTGCCATTTTTACAACTAATTACACTAGATCTACCAATCATTACATTATCGCCAATAATAATTCGGTTATTATCAGCTCCTTTCCCATCTAATACTGCATAATCATCAATTATGACGTTATCACCTATATATATTTTATCGGGATGTCGAATTGTGATAGATTTCCCAAAAATAACATTACGACCAACTTTAGCAAATAATGATTTATAGAATTTTTTTCTTAAAACTAAACCTATTGCTCCAGGCAAAGCTCCAATCAGCGTTACTAAAAGTTCATATTTGATTAATTTAGAAATACTATAGGAGCCAATTGTTATATCCTGATATTTTTGTAAAGCTGTCTGTTTTTCATCAGTTAATTTTGCCTGAAGTTCTGTTTTTTCAAACTCATCACTTATAGCCATAGTAGTTGCATTAAATTTCAGTAGTTGATATTTATAACCATCCTTCTTTTTGATACCAATCTCTGGTTTTTTGAATCCCTTCTTTAATTGAATATTGGGGTTCAAATCCTAAAACTTGTTTGGCTTTGTCAATAGAAAATGCCCGATTATTTTGGAAAAAACTTACTCTTCTTCTATGTAGAGGTGGTTCAATATTTAGAGGAACACAAACCTTTTCACAAAGTGTTGCTAAACTCAAAACTGGACCTAAAGGAACTCTAATATTTGGAGGCTTAACTCCTAATTCTGCTGCAATTAATTGACATAATTCATTCAGAGTTAAATATCCTTCTCCACCAAAAATAAATACTTCTCCTATAGCTTTTTGATTGTTCAGACAAAGTAAAAATCCTCGGACTACATCATCTATATAAGAAGGATGAAATAGTACCTCTCCATCTCCCACTATTACAAACCGACCTTTTTGGATCATCTTGAATAATTTCAACATTCGGCGATCGCCAGGACCAAATAATGATATGGGACGAATGACAGTAATTGGTAGACCTGTTTCTCGATAAAATTCCCACACCCGTTTTTCAGCAATTAATTTTGTTTCTTGATAAAGATCTGTGGGATTAAAAGGAGTCTCTTCATTAGCTGGTATTTCTAGTACAGTTCCATGAACTCCAATAGTGCTACAATGAATCAGATGTTTAACGTTATGCTTTTTCGCAGCTTCTAAGACGTTATTTGTGCCTTCTACATTTACTGCATGAGCTTCTTTGTCATCCGATCCACCTTTGCGAAAATTTGAAACTACATGGATGACGTTATCTACACCTTCGACTGCTTTTTCTACAGCTTTTGCATCTCTGATATCTCCCCAAGTTACATCATATTCCTCAGAACTATTGTTATTAGGAATTCCTGTTGCAGGAGGACGAGCAAAAATTCGGACATTGTTTCCTGCTGCAGATAATTGAGAAACTATATGACTTCCCAGGAAACCTTTACCACCTGTTACTAATACTGTACTCATTAGCCAACTAAATTAAATTTTTAATGATATTAAATGATATTTATAGGTTTATACTGCTTATGCACTTAATCGTAAAGCCAACTGGTTACGAATAAATCGAAATGGTGTTTCCAGGGAACCATAGGGTTGAACTGAAGTAGTAGGATTTAATAGAATCTCCTTCATGCTTTTTCCTGGTTCAGTCCCATCAAATTCACCCTCTGCTATAAATCCAAAACTTCCTGGTTTGGTATATTCAGATTTTAAGGGTAGAGGGTCTGTTCCTGGTAGAACTTTCCATCCCTTTTGTTCAGCTAGTTGAAAATAAGATGGTCTTGACCAAAAATTCGGACGACCACTATTATCACCGAGATATACCATAGAAAGGGTATCTGAGTTTAATAACTTTTGTAAAATCTTACCTCTTTTACCTATCCATTTTCCTACTGCCCAAGGTAATACGGGTATACCATTTTTTGATACTATATTTTGGATGGTAGTTTCTACAGGTAGACTATCTGCAAATTCACTATCTGAAATTAGGGCTAAAACTTCTAATTTTTCTGCTGTTACAATTTGCCGACCAGCAATGATAAAAATTTTTTGATTATCGTTATTAGTGGCAGAAATTGATATTGATTCCTGGGTTGGAGTTAATTTCCAGTTATTAATTTGCTGATAATTTTGAGCAGATTCTAATAATTTACTAAATTCAAAATCGCCGAGCATTTCTGTTAAAAATATCAAAAAAACCAAGTTATCAATATCAGTTTTTGTTTGAGATATTTTTTGAAAATTTGTTAGAGATGCGTTTAATAGTTGATCAAGTTCAAAACATTTATGAATATGAACGTGAGCATCTGCAATAATTTTTTGATTCATTTTTACTTAGATTTATTCAGAGAATTTTCTAGAGCGATAATTTTTCCACAGCCATAAACCAGTTAAGACTAATATTGAGTAACATGATTCCCAAATAATAAATACTAAATGACTTGGGTGAAATAATCCTTTGGAGTGATGAACTGATGGAAAAAGAGGTATTACTGATTTAAAATATGTATTTGTAAACGGTGATAAAAGTTGTAAACCATCACCACTTGTTGCAGTGAAAAAATCTAGCACTAAATGAGAAGTATAGATAACTAAAGTAAATAAAAATAGTTGTTTAAAGGAAGATTTGTGGAAATAACTAATTAGCCCGCTAATTATGAAACTAAAAACAATGGCAAAAACAAAAGTGTGAGTTATGCCTCGATGAAATCTTTCGCCTGTGATTAACTGAGGTAGAAAATCAAAGTCAGCGAAAATGGCAACAAAAACAGGATAAAAATTTTCCCAGTTCCACCAACGAGAGGGATAATATTTTGCTAATCCTTGGGGTATAAATTTAGATAGTAAATATCCAGAAACTGAGTGAGCTATTGGAGATGGCATAGTTAAACAATTAATAATTAACAATTAATAATTAATAATTACTTCTCCCGATGGAGAAGAGGATTAGCGAAAAGGAATTTTTGTCTTTATTTCTCCATATATGGAGAGGTTTTGTACATTAAATTTTAGGTAAAATTTGTTGATATAAAGGAAAAGTATTAAGTTAAGCATTCAGCTATTATATTAAGTATCATTAATTAGCATAATAAATCAGCCCACCTTTAGTCATCTTTAGATGACTTCTACTGTCAGCCAAGAAATTTATTTCTTGGTGGATGAATAGGTAAATAATTTTGTTTAAGTACTTAACTAAAATAACTTGAATAAAACCAAATTAGATATTTCCTGATATTTCCTAGACGGGAACTTTGACTTGGGAAAATCCAAAAATATTGTTTATTTCTTGCAATTCTTGTTGTAATTTTTCCGAATTCCAACTTAACTCTTTGCTCATAACTTCAGCAGAGAATTGAATAATTTCATCGCCTGGATACCCAACACTACCTAATTCTGTCCGGCGCAATATTACATCACTTAATTTATGAGCCATTTCTTGATGGATAGCATGGAGAATTTCAGCTTTAATAACTGCTAGTTTACTCTCAGGACTATCCAAATAATTAATAACTTCTGGATAAGCAGAGCCATAGTTATAAACTAAGCGACGAATAGTTGATTCTGTTAAACCTTTTGATTTGTTTTCAACAATAGCATTTTGTAAAAAAGCGTTAAAGTTTTCTATTTCTCCACCATATATAGGTATAACTGATGAAACTGACTTAGGAGATTTTTTTCCTAATGATTTGAATAGATAATTAACTACTTTTTCAGCTACGTCTCTGGCAGTGGTATATTTCACTCCTACTACTGAAATTAAACCTAATAATCCAGTTTGGGAATGATCGAAAATTTGATAATGTTTGGCTAAGACTGGTTCGCCATTTTTAGGATTAACATTAGTTGTTGGTAGTATCCCCCCATGTACAAATGAAATTTCTTCCCGTTTTAATTTGGCTCCTGGATATGCTTGGTTAATAGCAGTAATAAATTGATTTATCTCATCTTCTGTGATTTGAAAATTATCTGGGTCTTGACTATAAACTGCATATTCTGTACCAATCATAGAGCGCCCACGCCAAGGAGCAATAAAAAAGAAACGACTACCTTTGTTAATTACTGTATTTGGATCGACAGAACTATTTTTACTGGAAATACCCACCGCATATTTTTCAAATAATGGGCGAGTAGTAACTAAATTCATTGCTTTAGCTAGACCAAAAGGTGATCGCTCCTTTTGGTTGACCATACCTAGAATTTTATTTAGCCAAGCTCCACAGGTATTGATAACTGTTTGACCGCGGATATCTAATTTATTTCCAGTAAGTCTGTCTGTTGCTGTTACTCCAATAATGCGATTATCATTTTGGATAAACCCATTAACTTCAACGTAGTTTGCTAAACTTGCCCCCTTTTGATAAGCAGAGCGTAAAAATGAAATGTTCAGTCTTTCTGAATTATAAACTTGAGCATCATAGAATATAGCTCCTCCAGTTAAACCTTGAGTCGGAATATCAGGCAGTAACTCTAGACATTTTTGCTTGGAAATAACACGACCATTAGGAATATGTTTTTGGTTGTCTGGGACTCTATTGCGATCGCAGCTCACCAAATCATTAATTGCTAATGCTACAGATAAAACTTCTTTTCCTTTCAACCCATGTCCGTATGTAGGAACCAAAACTGGTAGTGGATGAATCAGATGGGGTGCTATTCTCATCAAAGCTGTGCGTTCGTGAATTGACTCTCGCATCCGCTTGAAGTCAGCATTCTGTAGATACCTCAATCCTCCGTGAATAGTCTTTAAACTATTAGCAGAAGTGGCAGCACCAAAATCTCCTTTTTCTACAAGAGCGACAGAGAAACCACGAAGACTTGCTTCCCAAGCGAGGGTAGCTCCATAAATTCCCCCACCCACCACAACTAAATCGTGAACCTTGTTTGTTAGTTTAGTTAAATTTCTTTCCATAACATCTCAATTTAGGATTATAAAGAATATAACTCTACTAACTAAGATACTTAATAATCTGACTCTTGTACAAGTATTTGTTCCGAACCAACATTTTCATTTCTATTGAAGTTAAGTTTTAGTTTCAGTTCATTGTAAAGACTACCCAACTTTTCACAAAATGCTGCATAACTATGATTTTTCTGAACCATAATTTTACCTGTTGTACCTAATTTTAATCTTAAGTTAGGGTCTTCAACTAGAGAAACTATTCCTTTTGAAAATGCTTTAGGAGTAGGATGAGATAACATTGCTGTTTTGTTACCTAATACCTGAGTATGAGTTGGTAAATTAGTTGCTAATACAGCTTTGCCACTATCTAGATAAGAATATATTTTCATGGGTGTATTCTTACCTTTAGTCCGAGGAGATACTAAAACATCAGCTTGAGCAAGATAGTTTCCTAATTCGCTAGCAGGCTTTTGTCCAAGAAAATGTACTTTTTCTTGAATGCCTAATTTCTTGGATTTGTTTTGATAGTTTTTAATATCTTCGGGATTTCCTCCCACTATGACTAAATCAACTTCTTTTGTTTGTTTTAGTGCTAAAGCAAAACTATCGAGCAGTAAATCTATGCCTTGATATTGTTCTAAATTTCCCACATACATTAGCATTGTATTGCTAATTTTCAGTTCTCTTCTGAGATTCTGCTGATTTGAAACTTGTTTTTCATTTAACAGAGAAACATCTGGCAATAGTACAACTTTTTTGGGGCGATATTTATAAACAGTATTAGCTAAAGCTTGACAAACTGGAACTACAACTTCTGAATTTTTTACTGCTTGTTTTTCAAACCACCTCAATATGGAGCCAAAACGGGAAAGGAAAGGATATTTTTCCTCCATTTGTTGGGCTAATGAAGAATCCATATCGTAAATATAGGGAATTTTTAAAGTAAATTTCAGTAGTAGTGCAATAAATACTGATTCCTCTACAGCATGAACTAAATCATAGCGTTTTTTAGCAATTAGCTTAATTACTTTCACGAACATTAAAATGTCATAGACTATTTTTTTCCAAGAAAATCCCGGACGAATATTCCGAACAAATGGTACTTTGATTGTACGGAAAATATTAGTATTGTTAAACTCAATATTTTGCCCTTCTCCATAAGTTACTACATCAACTTTTTCACCATTTTCTGATAAATATTTCAAGACAAGTTTATCAGCAATAGGTGAACCTCTATCTTCATAAAAAGGATGAGGAATTAAAAATAAAATATCTAAAGGAGAATTATAACTCTTACTTTCATAATTGATAATTTCCTCATTTATCTTTTTCTGTTGAGCAAAAACTTGAGGTAGGGTGCGATCAGTTAAACTAGAAGATTTCAGCATCGTTTATAAACTCCTGCACAAAATTTATATTATTTATTACAATTTTCTATCTGAGGAAAATTGCATATAAGAAAGTAAATCGACTTGCATCAACGAAAGCTAGAAAAATATAATCATAAATCAGTTTTTTTAGTCTGCATGAGTTACGCAACCCATGAGTTCTATACACTACATATATCAGATTTATAGTTTTTATTAAGTATATTATAGTGTCTTGGTGTAAGTCCTAGTAGGGTTAAATAAGTAGTAAATATGTTTACTTATCCTTGCTATTTTTTACAGTTGTATAAATTTCTAGTTTCTTACTTATGTTTCAACTTATTCAATGCTACCAAATAACTTCAGTATTTCCGCGTGATTTCAGGTAACTTCATCAAATCTTTAAAAATATTTGCCTAAAAACCCCATTGTCTTCATCGAAACTTCATAATTCTCCTCGTGGACTTGAGGATACATAATTAAAAATACTAGTTATGTTAATTAATTATATTTAAAACTTATGAATTTGATGTGAAGTAATATTAATCTGGCCTAGATACTTCTGCTTATTGAGAAAATGATTTATATGTAGCAGCCTATACCTAACACTAGTTAGGTTAAGCACAAGTGAATTGCACCTAACAATTTCATCACTTTTAATTGACCAAGGCGACAATTTTAGTATTTAAATGCTAAGTTCAGATCTATCTGTCTGTACCAAACTTTCCAAAAGTATCATTTTTTTAAGTCAAAAGTTAAAAGTCAAAAATAAGAAAAATCTATGATTTTCTAGAAAGTTAATTTTTATTGTGCAATAATAATAAGTTGCTTTACTCTTGATATTTAGCTCAACTTTAGAATAATTTTATGGATAAATTTCGGGTAGAAGTTATTGCTAAAACACCAAATCCTCAACAGGTAATTTATGCTGCTTTGCATCAAGATGTGCGGTTCGTTTGAGGTGTAATGACCTCAGCACCTTCCTTCTAGTAAAAGGCGGGTCAATAGGGAAGGGTTAAACCCGATACCGAGACAACTCATTTCCCGTAAGGGTGAGTCAAATCACGACCAGAGCCACATGGTCAATAAACATCGGTTCATGGCAATATTTAACAAAAGTTAATATAAATAAGTTAAATAAATATAAAGATTTGACAAGTCCCTTCTCGAAAGTACCTCGATGACAGCATATACCCCAAGGTTAAGCAGGTAGCGACTACTGACATTGAAGCGGGTATAAAAGCGAATAAATAACAAAACCTAACTGTTGTTTTTTTTGCAAGCATTCAGTCATGGGCAACGAAAGTGAACTTCTATATTTGTCGTGAGCATTAAGTTGCGAAATTAGGTTGATACGCAGCGGTCAAAAAAGGACCAAAGGTTAAGGGATAAATACGAGTCTTGGTATTTATCGGTACCCCAAAATAACCTCGGTGAAAAGGAAGGCCCTAAAACTGATACCCACGGGAAAGGGGAACGAATTAAATCTAAGGAGAGGCTCTCAAATGGTCGAATCTTTGAGTAGTAGCTAGCGCAAGCCACCTTAGATGGGATTGAATCCGAAGCAAAAGCCAGTTTGTAATGAATTGGATATGCCCACAGATTCACGATTTAGGAATTATATGTTCTTGAATAGGAGTAAATATGTCTAGAACAGAGATAAAATCAACGTTGGAATGGAAAGATATCGACTGGAAAGCAGCCGAACAAAACGTCTTCAAGCTCCAAAAACGAATCTATAAAGCTTCTAAAAGTGGAAATGTGAGGTTAGTCCGTAAATTACAAAAACTGCTTGTCAAAGCCTGGTCTGCTAGACTAATTGCAGTCAGGAGAGTCACACAGGATAATAAAGGGAAGAACACAGCAGGGATAGATGGAGTAAAATCCCTTCGTCCTTCAGAAAGACTAGAATTAGCTCAAAAACTAAAACTGAGTCATAAAAGTTCACCAACTAGAAGAGTTTGGATACCCAAACCTGGAAAGAAGGAAAAAAGACCTTTAGGAATCCCAACCCTGGAGGAACGAGCCAAACAAGCGTTGCTCAAACAGGCTTTAGAGCCTGAATGGGAAGCAAAGTTTGAGCCTAACTCCTATGGATTTAGACCAGGAAGAAGCACACATGATGCAATATCAGCCATTAGGAAACAAATACAGTTTAAACCAAAATTTGTATTGGATGCTGATATATCTAAATGTTTTGACAAGATAGACCACAATCGATTATTAGATAAAATCGACACATTCCCCAATTTTAGGAGACAAATAAAAGCTTGGTTAAAATCCGGAGTGATTAATGATGGCTTTCTGGAAAAAACCGAGACTGGGACTCCTCAAGGAGGTGTAGTATCACCATTGCTGGCTAATATTGCACTACATGGAATGGAAAAAATACTAGAGAAACATTTTCCTGGTAGAAAAGACGGTAGCATCCGTAATAGTGAAAGAATTTACGGAGAAAGAGTATCAATACCTAAATT
Organism: Dapis purpurea BLCC-M126; assembly: GCF_050015975.1. Classification (NCBI taxonomy): domain Bacteria; kingdom Bacillati; phylum Cyanobacteriota; class Cyanophyceae; order Oscillatoriales; family Microcoleaceae; genus Dapis; species Dapis purpurea. The sequence goes on from NZ_JBNHER010000102.1 coordinate 32,946, forward strand.
AATTAGGTATGCAGATGATTTTGTAATCATCAATGAAAAACTAGCCGTAGTCGAAGAATGTACCGAAATAATCAAAGCATGGTTAGGAGATTTGGGATTAGAAATCCAGCCCGTTAAAACCAGAACAGTTCACACACTTGAACAACATCAAGGGCAAGAACCCGGATTTAACTTTTTAGGATGTAATATCCGACAATATAAAGAAGGAAAACATACATCCAAGAAGATTAAATCAAGATTCGGGGAAAGACTAAAACCGTACTCCACAATCGTCAAACCATCTCAAGAGAGCATCAAAAATCACTACGAAAAAATCGCCACTGTAATTCATAAACACCGAGCAAATTCTCAAGAAGCGTTAATCAAAGAACTAACACCGATTATCAGAGGATGGTGCAACTACTACACATACCACAACTCAAAAGAAGCCTTCAGTAAATTAGATTACTTAATCTATGAAAGGTTATGGAGATGGGCGTGTAGAAGAAGTAGAATGAAGAAAACAGCGGGTTGGATAGCGGACAAATACTGGCTCACTATAGGTAAAACGAAATGGAATTTTGCCTATAAGTCAAAAAAAGGAGTAATTAAACTTCCTCATTACCGCGAAACACAGGCGAGTAAAACGTATGTGAAAGTTAAGGGAGATGCTTCCCCCTACAACGGTGACGATAATTATTGGTTACAGAGACTGGGAGATAAATATAAAATCCTAGACCCTCAAAAAGCCAGAATTATCAAAAGACAAGCGGGAAAATGTACCGAATGCGGGCTAAACTTCAAAACTGGAGATATCTAGGAAAAACACCACATTCAGCACAAAGCTAAAGGTGGGGACAATTCCGATAAAAATCTAGAAGTACTACATTTACACTGCCATGACAAAAGACATGGCACTTAGAAGTTGCTGCAAGCAAAGGCAGCAGTCCTAAATTGAGGAGCCGAATGAGGTGAAAGTCTCACGTTCGGTTCTGAAGCCGAGTATATAGGGTAACTTATATGCTTAGGGTAACTATAGTGAAGGATTTGTATTTGATGAACAAGATAATTTGCCTTCAGAAACAAAATGCGGGGAAATTATTGTTAAGCGACTTTTAGCAGGCGATCGCGGCCATTATGGATGCGTGCGACTCGTTGGCCACTAAACTAGGAAACTAGGTATAAATGGCCGTTCCAAGTCAATACAGGAGGACAACCTCGACTTGTGAATAACTCTTATTGCCTTGATGGTGAAATTCCATCCGCCTTGTTGCTAGGTTGACAGCATAGACCACACGGTAGCGACTGAACATCAATCCGTGAAGCTGGTTTAAAAGCGGAACAATACCAGTTACCAGGAACGATACCGCAAGCAAAGGCTGACAAGTGGACGAACAGGAAGGTAATTAAACTCTCGTCAAGTGCGAACAATCCCAAAGGTAGCTATGGGATGTAGGACAAAAGTCAGAGGGTCTATGGATAATCTCTGCATCCACGATTATCAGCAATCATATCGAACCCTCCGGGAGAATTTACCCCACTAAATCAGCCGCAATAAAGGAATAAGGGAACGAGGAAACCTCTCTAAGACATCCTAAGAATATAGGTCGAGAACTTAGGAAGCCATTCAAGGTCAATCTACACAACGGATGTAGGTCTTAGGGAGAGTAGGATTGGGTAAAAAGCATATCTATGCTGACGTACCCACTGTTAGACGTAATGTAAGGTAATAATTAGCGATGAATAAAGCTAAAACACTAAAAAGACGTTTAGGAAATCCTAAACCATTTTTAAGCGTGGCATGGGATACAGACGATATACCAGATCCAGTATGTATTAATCCTAATCTCAAATGGAAAGACATTAACTGGAGACGGGTTGAGAAGAATGTATTTAAGTTGCAAAAGTTAATTTACAGAGCATCCAGCCGTGGCGAAATCCGCAAGATGCGTAAATACCAAAGACTTCTGACCAAAAGTTATTACGCTAGGTTGCTAGCTGTTAGGCGCGTGACCCAAGATAACCAGGGTAAGAAAACTGCCGGGATAGATGGTATCAAAAACCTACCTCCTATGCAGAGATTAAACCTGGTTGATATATTAAACACGCGATACCTCAAAGCAAGTCCGACCCGTAGAGTCTGGATACCAAAACCAGGTAGGGATGAGAAGAGACCTCTTGGAATCCCTACAATGTACGACCGTGCATTACAAGGTCTGGTTAAGTTGGGTATGGAACCAGAATGGGAGGCACGTTTTGAACCTAATAGCTATGGTTTTAGACCAGGACGGTCAACACATGATGCCATAGAAGCCATATATGGCAGTATCAAACAAAAACCCAAATATGTACTAGATGCTGACATATCTAAGTGTTTCGACCGAATTAACCATGATGCACTGTTGAGAAAAGTGGGTCAATCTCCTTACAGGCGATTAGTCAAACAATGGTTAAAGTCTGGAGTGTTTGATAACAAACAATTCTCAAACACTGTGGAAGGTACACCACAGGGAGGGGTTATATCACCCTTACTAGCAAACATCGCCTTACACGGTATGGAAGAGTGTTTAAATGAATTTGCTGAATCCTTAAAAGGGAAGAAGCAAGAGAATAAAAACGCACTGTCTTTAATACGCTATGCTGATGATTTTGTAATCCTACACAAAGACATCAAAGTAGTGTTGCAAGCTAAAACCGTCATACAGGAATGGTTAAACCAGATAGGATTAGAACTAAAACCAGAGAAAACCAAAATTGCCCACACCTTGGAAGAATATGAAGGAAATAAACCCGGATTTGACTTCTTAGGATTTACCATTAGGCAATGGAAAGTAAAGTCAGCCAAACAAGGATTCAAGACGCTTATTAAACCATCCTCCAAGAGCATTAAAGCTCACTATCGGAAACTAGCAGATATATGTAACAAGAACAAAACCGCTCCTGCTAGAGCTTTAATAAGCAAGTTAAACCCGGTAATCAGAGGATGGGCTAACTACTTCTCAACTGTAGTCAGTAAAGACATTTTCAATAAAATGGATATGCTTCTATGGAAAAGACTGCAAAGATGGACAAGTAGGAGGCATCCCAATAAGTCGGCCAAATGGGTTAAGCAAAAGTATTTCCCTAAAGTTAAAGAAACTAGAAATTGGGAATTTAACAATGATGGATATATCCTAAACCGACACTCTGATGTTCCCATTATTCGACACATCAAAGTGAAAGGTAATAAATCCCCTTATGACGGCGAATGGACTTATTGGAGTAATAGAATCGGCAAATATCCAGGCGTAAGGAAAGAAGTCACGACGTTATTAAAACGTCAAAAGAATAAATGCGCATTTTGTGGACTAATCTTTAGACCAACTGACCTTATGGAAGTTGACCATATAAAACCAAGGTCTAAAGGCGGTGACAACACTTATAAAAACAAACAATTGTTGCACCGACATTGCCACGACAGTAAAACGGCTTTAGACAAAAAGACATATCCAAAATTTAAGCCACAGGACTTGCCTGAAAATTATATATGGATTGACGATATGTTGACTCTAAAGCAGGATGTACCCATGAAAAGGGACGTTTAAGAGAGGAGCCGTGTGAGGTGAAAGTCTCACGCACGGTTCTGAAGACGAGTCGGGTGGGGTAACTTACCTGGCTTAGTTTAACTATTCTGCTGATACTGAAGTGTTAACAAATCAAGGTTGGATGACTTGGAATCAAGTAACATCTTCTATGAAGTTACTAGCTGTAAATACTGACACAGAAGAGGCTTGGTTTGAAAAACCAAGTCAACTTTATGAGTATGATGTAGATGATGAATTGTATTATGTTCAGAGCAATTTTATTGATTTGTTAGTCACAAAAGACCATAGGATGATAATTTCTCGAAGAACAAGTACAGAAAATAATTGGACAGAATGGTTTAGCAAAAAAGCTGAAGATGTTTATAATACACCAGTACGTTATTTATTGAATTGCTATTTAAAAAATAGTGCTAGAAAGTTACCTAATGATCTACCAGAAAATATCGACTTACAGACAGCTTTTAGAATAGCAGGTTTTTTCTATAGAGATGGCTTGAGAAGTATAAATAAAAATTCTGATGTTGTTAGGTTTAGAATAAAAAATCCTCGCAAAATAGATTATTTACTTTCATTGAATTTGGAAGTCAAAGAAACTGAGGGAAATAGGTTTGTCATTGAACACAAATCCTTAGCTTCATGGATTCATCGGAATTTTTCTAATTCTGAAGATAAGACTGTACCGATCTGGTTATTAGAATTACCAGCGAATTTAGTAGCGAGTTTTTGGGATGGCTTAAAAAACAGTGATGGTACAAAGATAAAAGAAAAAAGTTTGTCCTGTAATTCAACTAATAAAAATGCTTTAGAAATAATTCAAGCAACTGCACATATTAATGGTTTTAGGGCAAATCTAACTTTAAATAATAAAAATGAGGGTGAAGCGGATAAAAATCACAAACCTTGCTGGAGATTACATATATCTGAAATTTCTACATATCTTGTCGAATGTTGCCAAGAAAATAGAGATATAGAAATAAAAGAAGGTTTTGTTAATTACAAAGGTAAAGTTTATTGTGCTTCTGTTTCTACTGGTGCTTTATTAGTTAGAAGAAATGGAAAAGTTGTTGTGTGTGGAAATTGTATTGAACACCCTCAAATTACTTTTAATTGTGGTTTTTTTCCCCATAGTGTTATGCAGCAAGCAAGAACTCATCGCGTCGGAGTAACTTTCGATGTGCAAAGTTATCGTTACTGTTCCGGAAAAGTTATCGCAGTTGCTGAGGGAAAAACGGATATAGAAACTGCTTTTTACTTACGTCCGGTAGGAGAATATTCTGACCGTCAGGGTAAAAAATATTATTATTCTGCTGAACAAAGAGAACAAGATTTACAGTGGTGTTTAGAGGCTGCTAAAAAATACAAAATTGATATGGAATTGGGAATGTCTGAAGAACACGCAAGAGGAAAAATTCCTTTTGATTATCGACAGCATTTTGTTGTTAGTTTTAATTGTCGAAGTTTGTTACATTTTTTGGATTTACGCTTTAAAAAGAATGCTCAATTAGAAATTCAAATGTTGTGTGAGTTAATGTGGCCTCATGTTCAAGATTGGGTTCCCAATATAGCAGAATGGTATGAAAAAAATAGACTTGGTAAAAGTAGGTTAGCACCTTAGAAAGTTAGAAGTCAAAAGTCAAAAGTCAAAAGTAAGAATTCAATCAATTCAAAAGATGGAATATTGACAAATTTTCATCGCTCTAATATTTAGATCAAGAAAGGAAATTTCCTATTCCCTATTCCCTATTCCCTACTCCCTACTCCCTATTATGAAACTGAAAGTTAAAAAGTTAGATGAATTGGCAATTGTTCCCTGTTACGCTCATAAAGGAGATGCTGGGTTAGATTTATTTTCTATTGATGAATTAACTATTAATCCTGGAGAAAGTAAATTGATTCATACAGGTATTTCCATAGAATTACCATCAGGAACAGAAGCACAAATTCGCCCGCGAAGTGGATTAGCATTAAAACATCAAATTACTGTTTTAAATACTCCTGGAACTATCGACGAAAGTTACCGAGGAGAAATAGGAATAATTCTCATAAATCATGGTAAAAATTCCTTTCAAGTAACTAAAGGAATGAAAATAGCTCAAATGGTAATAGCGTCAGTCTTATCTGTTAAAGTAGAAGAAGTTGATAAATTAAGTACAACTGAAAGAGATATTGGTGGATTTGGTTCAACAGGAATGTCAATGACCCAACACTAATTCCTAGAATATAGTGTGGGCTTGTAGGGCCAGTCTTTACAGGCTCAGAGTTGACCCGGCTAAGTCTTAACTGGCTGCGTTATCGGTAAGCGTTAAGGACCTACCTTGGAATGCGTCGCCAGTTCCAAGCTCTAGAACCATATAGTTAAACATTCTATATTGGGTATTGAAAGTGCTATTTGGATAGTTACCGACCGATAACTTTGCCTCGGCGAACATTACCCTAGCAATAGGAGATTTTCAAATGTTAAACAGAAACTCAGTTTTCGTTCTAGATACTAACAAAACACCTTGCGACCCCACACATCCTGCAAAAGCTAGGAAGTTGCTATCAGAAGGAAAAGCAGCAGTGCTTAGAAAGTATCCATTTACAATCATACTAAGGGAGGAATCTAAACCAACAAAAAAGTATAGAATCAAGATTGACCCTGGAGCGAAAACAACAGGTTTAGCTTTGTTATCTGATACCAATATAGTTTTTTGCGCAGAATTAGAACATCGTGGGTTTCAAATATCGGAAGCGTTAACCAAACGTAAAACTTTGAGAAGTTCTCGTAGAAATTGGAAAACTAGATATCGGAAACCTAGATTTCTTAATCGCAAACGTCCCAAAGGGTGGCTACCACCTTCTCTCATGTCGAGAGTTCACAATATCAAATCCTGGGTTGATAAATTAATCAAGTATGCTCCAGTTGATTCAATTAGTATGGAGTTAGTTAGATTTGACACACAAAAGATTGTTAATCCAGAGATTCAAGGTACAGAGTATCAACGCGGGGAGTTGTTTGGTTATGAAGTTAGGCAATATCTGTTAGAGAAATTTCACCATACTTGTGTCTATTGTGGAACCAAGGAAACTGCACTTAATTCAGACCATTTCCATCCTAAATCCCGTGGTGGTTCTGATAAAGTATCCAATTTAGTTCTAAGCTGTGTAGACTGCAATCAGGCTAAATCTAACAAACTTCCTGAAGATTTCCTGTCTGATAGACCTAAGTTGTTAGAAATAATTAACAAACAACGCAAGCAACCATTAGCTAATGGTACTGTTGTCAATGCTACTAGGTGGAAACTTAAGGAAGTCTTGGAATCCACTGGACTACCTGTTGAAGTTGGTAGCGGTGGTTTAACTAAATACAATCGGAAACGGCTAGGTATCAGCAAATATCATTGGACTGATGCAGCTTGTGTAGGGGTTTCTACTCCTGATACCTTAAATATTCGGAACTATCAGCCATTGCTTATCAAAGCTATGGGTAGAGGTTCTCGTCAAATGGTCAAGCCTGATAAATACGGTTTTCCTATAACTGCACCCAAGCTAAGACAAAAATCATTCTATGGTTTTCAGACTGGCGATATTGTCAAAGCTGTAGTTACTAAAGGTAAAAAGATTGGTACTTATGTCGGTCGGATTGCAGTGCGTAAAACTGGCTCATTCAACATCAAAACTAAGACTGAAACCGTTCAAGGTATTAGTTATAAGTATTGCAAACATCTACACAAATCTGATGGTTATACTTACAATTTTGGCGAATTAGTTAAACAGAAAACTATTAACTTTGTTCAGAAAGTTGAGCAAGTTTTAGATACTCCAGTGCAGTTAAACTTGTTTGATATTTCTGAATTAAATACTGAATCTAAATCTAAAGCTAAACGTATTAAACGTAAGAAGTTCGATGGTTTGGATGGTAAACAACTTAGTTTATTCTAATTATTATAGGAAAGTAATTTATTTGCTGGTTGCTTTCCTCCCAGCACTAAATTTATAATGTAATCGACCGCATTTATTTTAGATGACAGAAGAATTATATCAAAGACCAACCTGGGATGAATACTTTTTAATGATTGCTAAATTAGCTGCTACTCGCTCAACTTGTTTAGCTTTTCCAGTAGGAGCAGTAATAGTTAAAGATAGACAAGTTTTAGCAACTGGTTATAATGGTCCTCCTTCAGGTTCTGTAAATTGTACAAGTCAGGGTTTTTGTTATCCTGAATTAAGTAGTTGTGATGCTAGTAAAGTTTTACCATCCCGTGCTGTTCATGCTGAAGCTAATGCGATTGCTCAAGCTGCAAAACATGGCATTTCTACGAATGGAGCTGTTCTTTATGTTACTTTAGAACCTTGTCTTTATTGTTTGAAATTGGTTATTTCTTGTGGGATTAAAGAGGTTTTTTATGAGACTTCTTTTAATAGTGGGGAAAAGGCAGCTTTAAGAGATATGTTCATCAATGATGGTTTGGTTTCTATTAAGCAAATTTATATCTCAGATACAATTGCTAAAAAAGCAGCAACATCTCTACTTTTTCCTACTTCTGTTCCTAAATCTTCCAATTTGTTAGGGAGTAGGGAGTAGGGAGTAGTAATTATGGATTAGTGGGAATAAGAAAGAAGAAAAACAACTATAGTTGAGTAATTTGAGCAATGCTACATTTACGAATTAAAAGTAAGTATACCAATTCGTTAAAAGTCATCTGAAAAAAACTATCCTTTGTTAGGTAATAGATATTTGAAGTAAATATTTGTCTAAATATAAGAAGGATAAGTAAAGTAATTATTACAACTTTTACGGAAAGAACTCTCTCTATTTTGTAGTCTATGCAAACTTGCTGAATCTAACTATTATTTTTCAGCAAAAATTGTCTTGCCCTATATGGAAAAATAGAGTGGATACGATGAAAAGTAAAAACATTACCCTTAACCCAATTTTGCGAGTAAAACTCTTAGTAATTTTTTTACCTTTACTACTTTTAATAAGTTGCGCTAATCAAGAACTTAAAACAATAAGAAACGAAAGTAAAACAGAAGGAGAAAAAACATCCATAGCACCACCACCTCCACCACCTCTAAATGCACGATCTTCAAGACCAGACAGTATTCCAGGTGAGACTAGAGGAAATGTTTATAGCGGGACTTTAGAATCAGCAGATATGGCACTACAACAAAGTGTACCAACTTCAATCACAGAATCTAATTTAATAGATTCTAGTCTAGAAATACCGTCAAATAGAGAAGAATATAATCTGATTAATGAGAATCCTTTTAAACTCGTAAAAAGTAATCCCTTATCTACATTTTCGATTGATGTAGATACAGCATCTTATAGTAATTTACGTCGCTTTATTACTCAAGGTAAACTACCACCAAAAGATGCTGTAAGAATTGAGGAATTAATAAATTACTTTACCTACGACTATCCTCAACCAAAAGCTAATAATCCTTTTTCTATCACCACAGAAATATCTGATTCTCCTTGGAATAATCAACATCAATTAGTTCATATTGGCATTCAAGGCAAAGATATAGTTACAGAAAATTTACCTCCTAGTAACTTAGTCTTTTTGTTAGATGTTTCTGGTTCGATGAATAATGCCAATAAACTACCCTTAATCAAATCAGCTTTTCAATTATTGGTAGGTGAACTAACAGAAAAAGATACTGTTTCAATAGTTGTTTATGCTGGAGCAGCAGGAGTAGTTTTACCACCCACAAAAGGCAGCGAAAAAGATAAAATTATCGCAGCAATTAATAATCTCGAAGCTGGAGGTTCGACTGCTGGAGGTCAAGGAATTAAACTTGCTTATGATTTAGCTAAAAGGTTTTATCAATCTTCAGGAAATAATCGAGTTATTCTGGCAACTGATGGAGACTTTAATGTAGGAGTTTCTAGCGATGCTGAATTAGTCAGAATGATCGAAAATTATCGAGATGAAGGAATTTTTCTGACGGTACTTGGTTTTGGTACGGGTAATTTTAAGGATGCAAAAATGGAACAGTTGGCTAATAAAGGAAATGGGAATTATGCTTATATTGATAATCTTTTGGAAGCGAAAAAAGTTTTAGTGACAGAGATGGGAGGAACTCTACTAACTATTGCTAAAGATGTAAAAATTCAAGTGGAGTTTAATCCGGCAAAAGTACAAGCTTATCGTTTAATTGGTTATGAAAATCGACTTTTACGTTCTCAAGATTTTAATGATGATACAAAGGATGCGGGAGAGTTAGGTGCAGGACATTCGGTTACGGCACTTTATGAAGTTATTCCTGTGGGAGTAGAAAGTAATGTGAAATTGCCGGGAGTTGATGAGTTGAAATATCAAGATAATCAAGTTGACGAGGCAGCTTATAATAGTGATGAATTAATGTTAGTGAAGTTGCGTTATAAGGAGCCGCAGGGTACAACTTCTGAGTTGATAAAACAGCCAGTTGTTGATAAGGGAGTGAGTTTAAATAATGCTTCAAATGATTTTAAGTTTGCTGCTGCTGTAGCTGAGTATGGGATGATTTTGCGAGATTCGGAATATAAAGGTAATGCTAGTTTTAATGAAGTGTTGAAGTTGGCAAATGAGTCGAAGGGTTTAGATTTGAAGGGTTATCGGAGTGAGTTTATTAATATGGTTGAAAGTAGTCAGAAATTGATGCAGAAAAAATAGATGAGGAATTTTGGCTAAAAGATTTCTCATTATAGATTAATTTATACCAGAATTTGTGGCTTTTATCCCGCACTCTCTTGTGGAAGGAGTAGCGGGATTTTTGATTAGTCTATTAATTGAAAAACTTATATCATTTTAAATTTATTCTTAAACATCTTGAATAGAACAAGATTCTGTTCTATTTTTATTCAAAAATTCTCCTACTTTTTTAGGAGAAGAACTTGAATCTGGGATTTTAGGATTATTTGGTTGAAATAAAGGTCGATCGTATTTAGTAATTTCTAACAAAGTCATAACATTTTTTTTGATATTGTTAAGCTCTTGTTTTATTTCATCCCAGTGTAAACCTTCTTCTATAAATATAATCAGTAAATTAATCCAACCACACCAAAATTTTGAGTAAATAAAAGAAGTAAAAAATACTTCTTTTTTGCTTTTTAACTCATCTTTATCTTGAGGAAAACTTGAAAAAACATAGTTAAAATAACGCTCTAGTAAAATAGTTCCTTTTTCTACTAAAATATCTCTTTCAGATAATTCTGCTATAGTAGAACTAAATAGTTTCTCATATCCATCCTTTTTAAGTTTAGTTTTATTAACTCTTGCTTTTGTGAGTTCTTTTATCTTTCTAATATTTGTAATTTTTTTGATTGTATCAATAATTATTCCACTTTCAATAATACCTTTATTTGTTTTGTCTGACGCTATACCAAAAAATCCTCTAAACTTTTCTCTAGTATTTAGACTCACAATAATTTTTGTAGCAATTGCTTTTGAATCGTTACTTCCCAATTCATAGGCAATTTTATCTAAATGAGCTATTTCTACTTTTGTTTGATTAATATTGATTTCTATAAATACTCTGGCACTAAACTTAGTAATAATTTCTTGAACCTCAGTTTTAAAAGAAACTGCCGTTACCATTATTTTGCAATCATTTTGCATAATTGATTTGATATCTTCATCAGCATAAGAAAATAATCTATGTTGACCATCAATTACAGAAATACTTCCGTACTTTTTGGGAATGTGCAAATAAAAATTATCATTTCCATCTTTCGTATATTTACATTCTTTAGATAAAATAACCAAAATATTAGATGGGAAAATAAAATCACAATCAGTTAATAAATTTTTTCTTATTTCTTTTAATTTATCGGAGTTTAAAGGTCTTTGATAATTATAGATTGAACTATCGTGTAATGAAGGAAGTTCATCTTGTCTATATACATGAACTATATCTAGTATCTCGTATGGCGATATAGTAAATGTATATAAATCTGATAAAGGAGCATCGTCATCTTCATATTTTTTACTAATTTTATTATTGGTACTTCTAATTAGTTGATGGTCTTTCTCATAGATTGAAATAGAATTATTTGTTCTATGATCGAGAGAAAATTTATTGAAAAAATAGTTTCTAGTCCATATTCCTATATTTTGAGAATATTCAGATAATCTCATAAAATCAGATTTATAAAATACAACTACATCTTCCACTTTTGGTAAATTAAGATCGAATCGTTCTTTAGTTGTCGTAATAAAAAATCCTTTAATTGACTGTATGTTTCTAAATTTTCTTATACTCTCTTGTTTTATACCTAAATTTTGCCAAATATCATCTGAAAATTCTAACTTTTTAATTATATTTATATGCTTAATAAACTTATCATACTTGCTCTCAATACGTTTTTTTGTATCTGTATCTGTTCTTGATGTTATTTCACCTATTAAACAAACTTTATCTTCAGGTATCATATAATCAAATTCAAGATGCTGGTTTTCTGGATATCCTGATGTTATTTTTTTTAACGGCACTTGACCTAAATCATAAAAACAATCTAATCCAATAGCTCGAAAAATAGATGCCCCTGCTTTTTCTAATTCTTTGTCTTTTAATTCTAAAAGTTTATCCATATTTTACAATGATCTATACATCAAAAAAATGCAAAAAATCATATAAATATTAACATTTCCTCTCTTATTGTAGAAGGAATTTTACCAATAATCTTTCAAGATACACCTAAAATAGAAAATAAAAGATGAATATGATTCATGTATCAATTGCTTTGTGAATAAATCAGGCGATCGCTAGTCTTAGCAGAAAATTTTTGCATAGCTAATTTTCTGTAAAAAAACGACTAACTGAAACGGAAATATCTGGAAATGCCAAGGGGTTAATTTTTCGGCAAGGAAAAATAACTTCCGACTCATAATTATCAGTTTTAGGATGTCGAAAAACATAAATTTGCTGATTTTCTATATCTACTACCCAATATTCTAAAATTCCAGCTTCTGCATAAGCTTGCTTTTTTTCTCCTAAAATAAGTTAAAGTTGTATTAGCAACTTCTATTAACCACAAAATATCTTCAGGATATGGATGACGTTGACGATAATTATTTCTAGGTGGATAGACAATAGCAATATCAGGTTGAGGTTCAGAATTAGAAAGAGTAATAGGATGTGCTTGTCGAATATAGGCTAACCCTTTTAGCAGAAAGCGTAAATATTCAACAGTAGTTTCTGTAATTTGAGTATGTATCGGACTTTCCGGTGATATTTCTACTATTTATCCATGCAAAAGTTTTGTATGTCGGTCAACTAATATTCCACTATTAATAAGATGATGATATTCTGCAACTGTCCACTTCAATAAAGTTTTCATTTGACTAAAACTTTGGTAAGATTTTTTGCTATTTAAATAACCAAAACTTGGAAAAATTTATATTTATTCTACTCTGCCTAGAAATTAAATTTTTCGACTTGAAATTTTCTATTGTGACCTAAAAATTTTCTTGTGGCATATTTAGTAGCGATCGCCACTTTTTAATTCTTGTGATCTTAATTTAGTAACTCTCTAAAAATAACCTGAACATTCTTTTCTCGAAGTTTAGACAGGGTTTGGTAACCAAACCCCTATGGAATTCAATTAAGGAAAATTTATTGATAATTCCTGCTTCCTTTTGAGTTATCAAAATAATTGGGTTGCTCAACCCCGCCTTTTAAGACCAAATGTATTTGGAGCGTTGCTCTAATCCCCATTACAAAAACAACTTCTGAGTTCTGACTTCTAACTTTTGACTTCGTTAAGGTCTATGACTGCGACGAATTTCTGTAATTTGGTCTGCTATATCCAGAATTTCTTCAGGCATATTTGGCCCCGTCAAAATTATATCTAAATTACTAGGGCGCTTTTCTAGAAAATCTAAAACCTCATTCTCAGGAATTAAACCAAAATTAATAGCTAAACTCAGTTCATCAAGAACTACTAACTCATATTTTCCTTCAGCTACGACTGCTTGAGTATAGTGCCACAAATCAAGTAGTGAATTTTTCTGGCTTTCATCTATATCCGACGTCTCAATACAACCAGGAAAACCACAGCGAACCCAATCAAGATTTTCCCCTAATTGCATTGGTCTATCGTGTCCCTGGTTAATCCCCCCTTTGAGAAATTGTACAATCAATACGGATGTACCTTGGCCAGCTATCCTCAAAGCTTGAGCCATAACATCAGTAAAGAAATTGCGTTGACCAGTTGTGAATACCTGTACTAGACCAGGAACAGTATAAGGTAAGTCACTGGGAAAGTTTAGAGCAGGGGTTTGTAATTGTGCAACCATTATGAAAATTAAAATTGAGAAATCTATTTTTGGTACTATACTGAATTTTTCCAACTACTAAGCTGGACTGAAAGCTTGCCCTTGGACAATATTCATTTTACAATATATAGTGCTTTTTTTGATTATAGGACAAATTTAACACTATATATATGTATACAGAGAAAATTAATTCAGAAGTCAGAAATTAGAAGTTATTTTTGTAATCAGGATTTTCAGTAACTCTCCAACAATATTTCCCCTCCCCACCTTTAAAGCTATCCCTTACTCATAAGTCTTATAAGTATTGCAGGATGGGGAGTTTGGGGATATGGTTTAAGTAGCTAGTCAGAGTCAGCAAATGGTGAAATTGCCTTATTCACTTTTAGTCACCTCTGTCCTAGATATGAGAAATGGCAGGTTTGTCTTCTCTTCTCCCTCTTACCCCTCTTCCCTATCCTGTTAGGAATTCGATCTTATGTGGGTAAAGCATAGTTATTAAAAGTTGAGGTTCCATACCCAATAAAGTGTGAAAACTGCTAAATCATAACTAAAGATACTAAATGAGTTCTATAGAATAATTAACTATACATTGTGACTAATCAGGTTGGGGGGCTGTGAGACTAATAATTTTAGGTGGTCCAGGTGCGGGGAAAGGAACTCAAGCAGAATTACTGTGTCAGTATCTACAGATTCCTTTGATTTCTATTGGCGATATACTCAGAGAGGCGATCGCTACTCAAACAACATTAGGCCAAGTGGCACAATCTTATGTGGAAAAGGGAGACTTGGTACCAGATCGGACAATGATTCAATTTGTCCGTCAACGACTTTTAGAGTTTGATGTTAGCCAGGGTTGGTTAATGGATGGTTATCCTAGAACAGCTTTTCAAGCAGAGGAACTACATTTTTTACTAGATGATTTGGAGCAAAAATTAGATTGGGCAATTTATTTAAAGGTGTCTAAGGAAAAATGTATGAATCGATGTTTAGAGCGAAGGCGTACTGATGATAATCCAGAAATTGTGCAGCGTCGGGTAGATTTATTTTATGAGCGTACTATTCCAATTTTGGAATATTATCAATATCGCCAAACATTACTTACTATTGATGGGGAAAAATCAGTAACTCAAGTTCAACAACAAATATTAGAGAAACTTAATTCTCAGTAATTAGTTATTATTTGTCAATATTCAATTTTTAGATTATCTAAACTTTACCAATTGATAATTAATCGAATCTAGGTTTAAAGCCCTTCCTTTTACACAGAAAAAAGAAATAAGATTTCCCTACTTGGTTCAATTCTTTCTGTTTTAAGCAGAAGTAATTATTAATTATCCATTATTAATTAGAGGTACTGATACCTAATAACTGAAATGACAAATTGATAATTAATCGAATCTAGGCTTAAAGCCTCTCCTTTTAGAAAGAAAAAAGAAATAAGATTTCCCTGCTTAGTTCAATTCTTTCTGTTTTAAGCAGAAGTAATTATCCATTATCAATTATCCATTATTAATTATCCATTATCTATTAAAAATATTATGTCTTGGCAACGTCCTGATGGTAGAGAAGCAAACCAATTACGACCTATCAGTTTTGAATTAGATTACACTAAATTTGCCACCAGTTCAGTTTTAACTAAATGTGGTGAAACTAAGGTACTTTGTACTGTCACTATTCAACCAGGAGTACCAAAATTTTTGGCAGATACAGGTAAGGGTTGGT
Organism: Dapis purpurea BLCC-M126; assembly: GCF_050015975.1. Classification (NCBI taxonomy): domain Bacteria; kingdom Bacillati; phylum Cyanobacteriota; class Cyanophyceae; order Oscillatoriales; family Microcoleaceae; genus Dapis; species Dapis purpurea. The sequence continues at coordinate 48,475 of NZ_JBNHER010000102.1, forward strand.
TAACCGCAGAATATAGAATGTTACCTGGTGCAACTCCTCAACGCCAACAACGAGAATTTATGAAACTATCTGGGCGAACCCAAGAAATTCAAAGATTGATTGGACGTAGTTTGAGATCTTCTCTAGATATGAATTTATTAGGGGAACGCACCATAATAGTTGATGCTGATGTTTTACAAGCGGACGCAGGTACTCGCACTACTTCTATTACTGGGGGGTTTGTGGCGATGGCGAATGCTATTGATAAGTTAATAGAGAAAGGGGAGTTAGAGCGATCGCCTATTGTGCATCAAGTTGCTGCTGTGTCAGTAGGGTTATTGGAGGGGGAGCCTTATTTAGATTTGAATTACACTGAAGATGTAGCTGCAGAAATTGATTTTAATGTAGTAATGAACAATAAACCAGCTTTGATTGAAGTTCAGGGAACAGCAGAAGCAGGTAGTTTTAGTCGTACTCAACTGAATCAAATTCTAGATTTAGCAGAAGCTGGTATTGAGGAATTATTTGTTGCTCAACGTCAAGTTATTGCTGGGAGTTTGCCCTAAAATAGCAAGACATATTATACCAATTTGATTAATGTTGCTTACAAAGATTTCATTGTAATTCCTTCTTTTTCCTCCTCTTTTATCTCATAATATCAAATCCGTTTAATTGCACACAATAATCGAATCTACAGGGTTCGAGAATAGTCTAGGAAGTTGAGTTTCAAATTCTTGACACACCCTAGAAATAAGTGGTTGAGTATTTTCTACTGTAGGGGCGAATCGCGAATCGCTCCTACGACTACTAAATTGATAGTGAGGTTATTTAACCGGATTTGATATGGCTCCTGACTCCTGACTTACCCTTACCAAAAAACTTTTTCAGCAAACCCTAACTAAAATAATGAGGCACAAATCTACTCAAATCTTGAGTCACAATTTCTCGATCTTCCCTCAAACAAATACCCGCAGTTTCTCCACCAATAACCCAAGCACCAACTATAGGATAATAACCATCAAAATTAGGCAATTGATAATAAGATTGATAAATTAAAGGTTCATCTTCATATATTCCTTCGGTTTGATATTCTCTATCTCCAAAATAAACCGTAATATTTCCTCCTTCTCTAGAAAAAACAGGTTTACTCAGATAAGGATGAGATAATTTTCCTGAGTCAAAATAGGCAGGCAATAAGTTAGGATGTTCTGGAAAAAATTCCCAAAGAATTGGCAGAATAGCTTTATTACTCCAAATTAATTTCCAAGCAGGTTCAATTAACTTCATCGGTTCCAATAATAGATATTGCCCGAATTTTTCCCGCATCATCCACTCCCAAGGATACAACTTGAATAAGTGACTAATAATCTGATTATCCAAATCACAAAAAACTTCTAAATCTTCACTCCAACCAATATCATCAATATATATATGTTGACTATTTAACCCTGCTTGAATTGCCAAATCTCTCAAATATTCAACAGTTCCCAAATCTTCCAAAGTTTCTTTTTCACAACTGAAATATAAAGTCTCTCCTGCTAAACCATTCATTTCCTCAAAAGCTGCCAATAACTTTTCATGCACAGAATTAAATTGATCTGCTTCAGGAAACATTTCCTCTAACCAAGTCCACTGTACTACAGCAGTTTCCAATAATGCTGTTGGAGTGTCGGCGTTATATTCTAATAACTTCGGTGGGTTGACACCATCATAAGCAAGGTCAAAACGACCGTAAAGACTGGGGTCATCTCGTTCCCAAGATTTGCGACATAACTCAGCAAACTCTGGTGGAATGCACAGTTGGGAAAAACGATCTTGTTGGATAATGCGCTCTGCTGCTTCAATATACAATTCTTGTAAATTTTGGGTTGCTACTTCCAGTTCATTTATTTCTGAAGCGCCGAAATGATAGCAAGCTGACTCATACCAATATGCTTGCCCATACATATTATAAAAGTGAAAGCCAACTGCTTCACATTTCTGTTGCCAGTTGGCGCGAGGTTCAATACTTATCCGTTTCATTTGCTACTTTATTTTTAAATTTTAATTTAGGATTTTATTAACCTTTGCCACCGCCTCTACCGCCAAAACTACTACCACCTCTACCACCTCTACTACCAAAACCACCTCTATTAACTGTACCAACAGAAGTTGTAGACCTTCCCGAAGGACTTCTGAGAATACCTGCATTACTGGGAACTGGTTGATAACTACTACTACTATTTCGATAATAGTAGATACTGCTACCAGACCTATAATAACGAGGACCATAATAATATCTAGATGAATAACTTCCGTCTGTCACCTGGTCACATTGTTCTATTCCTCCCCATTCTCGGCGACAGTCTTCAAGATTTCTATACACTTCGCGATTATATCTACGAGATGCACAAGCTTTTAAAGAAATTGAAGATATTAATACTAGGGTAATAAGAACACTTCTCTTAATTTTTCTTGGCTCAGTCATTGACTTAGGATGATTACTGCTATTTCCACAATAGCTGCTCAATCTAAAAAAGCCTCAAATTGTAACATTCGATTTACCGAAAAATTGGGTTTAAAGCCTCGCCCATAAGCAGGCAACTTTTTAGTTGATTTTTTTCACAGGTAATCTTATCATATTCTTAGTAATAAAGTCATTTCATGAAAGCGAGATTCAAGTACCGTATATATCCAACATCAGGGCAAAAACACCGATTAGCAAAACTATTTGGTTGTGTCCGTGTTGTCTGGAATGATAGTCTAGCTTGCTGTCAGTCAAAGTACAAATCTGGAGAGAAGAAGCCTGTTAACTCACAGCTACAAAAACAGTTTATTACATCTGCTAAAAAAACTGAAGATAGAGAGTGGTTATCAGAAGTTTCTGCTATTCCATTGCAGCAATCTTTAAACGATTTAAACCAAGCTTATCAAAACTTTTTTAAATCAACTCAAGGCAACAGAAAAGGTAAACCTGTAAGACCTCCTAAATTTAAGAGTAGAAAGTCAAAGCAAACAGCTAGGTTCACAAAAGGTGGATTTAAAGTTGGTCAGCATAAAGTCTATTTAGCCAAGATTGGAAAGCTGAAAATTTTATGGTCAAGGGAGCTACCTAATGTTCCATCATCAGTAACAGTAATCAAAGATTCAGCTAACAGATATTTCTTAAGTTTTGTGGTAGAAATTTGTGCCTTAGTATTACCTAAAACTGATAATTCAGTTGGAATAGATTTAGGAATTAAAACTTTTGCGACTTTGAGTAACGGTCAAAAAATTGATGCACCAAAACCACTAAAGAAACGAATTAAGAAGTACCGAAAACTAAGTAAGTCATTATCTAAGAAAACTAAAGGTACAAATCGTTATGAAAAAGCTAGACTAAAAATATCTAAATTTCATGCCAAACTGAAAGATACTAGAACAGATTTTCTACATAAATTATCTACTGAAATAATTTGTGAAAACCAAACAATTATTTTAGAGGATTTGTTTGCGAAGCATTCCGAAGGAAACGTTTCTGGAATGGTTAAGAATCGGAAATTATCTAGAGCCATATCTGATTTAGGTTGGAGACAGTTCCGAACACTCTTAGAAGGAAAAGCAGAAAAATACGGTCGTGATTTTAGAGTAATTAGTCGCTGGGAACCTACATCTCAAATTTGTTCTAGTTGTGGATTTAAAGGTGGAAAATTAGATTTATCAATTCGTGAGTGGGAATGTCTTAATTGTGGAACTAAACATGATAGAGACGAAAACGCAGCCATAAATATATTAGTCGCGGGTGGGCAATCCGAGACATTAAACGGACATGGAGGCAAGCATGAGACTACTGCCAAAGTAGCAGCAGCCTGTGAGATGTCAACCCGCCGAGGAGCTACGGCTCGGCAGGAATCCCCGCGCCTTTAGGCCGGGGAGGATGTCAAATAAGCGAGCGATCGCTATTAGCAGATGGAAGAAGGTTCATTAATGGATAATTGATAATTACCTCTGGTTAAAACCATCAGATTGAATATAAGGAAATATTATTTCTTCTTTTCCCCTTGAAAGGGGAGGCAGAGTAAGCTGAATTATTTAATTAATAATGAATAATTGTTAATTATTCGGTAATATTGTGTTCTATTCAATACCTAATTGATGACTAAATAGTTATAATTAAAATTCCTAAAACAGGTGGTGACTAAAAAATAAGGTCTCAAGCCTATTATTCTTTCCAAAAAAAAAGAATAAACTTTAGTATATCAAGCTGAACGCTTCAGTGTTTGGTACTGATAACTAATAACTGATAACTCAATCGGAGGAAATCCAAAATTTATACCCGACCTTTAGCACGATTAATTGAACAATTACAACGTTTGCCTGGAGTTGGCCCTAAAACAGCACAACGTCTGGCACTACATATTATTAAGCGCCCGGAAGCAGAAATTCAAGCTTTAGCTCAAGCTTTGGTTGATGCGAGGAAAAAAGTCGGTTTATGTGAGAAATGTTTCCATTTATCGGCTGAACCTATTTGTGAAATTTGTCGTAACCCTCAGCGAGACAAAGAGGTTATTTGTGTGGTCACTGACTCCCGCGATCTAATTGCCTTGGAGAAAACACGAGAATATAAAGGTGAATATCATGTCCTGGGGGGAGTCATTTCGCCGATGGATGGCATTGGTCCGGAACAGTTAAGTATTCAACCTTTGGTACGGCGAGTCAGTCAGGGAAATATTCAGGAAGTTATTATTGCTATTAGTCCGAGTGTGGAAGGAGAGACTACTACTTTATATGTCGGTCAGTTGTTAAGACCTTTTACAAAAGTGACGCGCATTGCTTTTGGTTTGCCTATGGGAGGAGATTTAGAATATGCCGATCAGGTAACTTTGGCGCGAGCGTTGGAGGGAAGGCGGGAATTGGAGTAGGAAGTAATAAGTCAGAAGTCAGAAGTTAGAAGTTAGAAGTCATAAGTATTGATTAGTAAGACTTTTAGGATTTTGTAACTGGTCAGTTATTTCCGCCATTCTGCACTAGACTAACAGCCGTCTAGTTCTCAAAACCCGCCCTCCGCCCTCCAGTTAGTAAGCATATAATATCAAATTCGCTTTGCCAATTTATTTATAAAAAATTTTTCTTTCCCACATTTTTTTCAGTATATTTACGCAATTATTAAAGATTCAATGAAGTTTGCTAAATCATCTTGACATATAAAATTGGGGGGGTACGATCATGTAAGGTAAAATTTTTAAAGTGTTTTTTTTTACAATATTTTCACACACATACAGGTACAATGAACATGAATTTCAGCAACATAAGCAAGCAGATACTGACAGCTCTCGACGCGACGACCGTTTCCTTTGGAGCCGCCTTTTCCCTCTTTCTCGCCCCAGCCCCAGCAGCATCATTTACCACCACATTTACTACTACCCAAGGAGACGTGACGTTGACGTGGAGTGGTGAAGATGCGACTGATGACACAGACAATCTGATTACCTTTGATGAGTTGTACGGGGAAATGACTCTAGTATGGGATGGCACGACATACGAGTTGGGGGACGTAGATGACCCAGACAGATACCACTACCGCAGTTTTACATATAATTTAGACCTAGACCAAATAGATTTAGATACCCTGAATGTGGGCGATGCAGTAGACTATGTTAACCTTCTTGATGTGAATTTTTATGCTACAAGCGATAATAGGATTGAATTGAGTGCGGCTGTAGCGGGTGAGAGCCATGTCTATATTTCTCAAGAAACCATAAACGCAAACCCGGTGGCAGGTACAGACACTACAGTAGTAGCAGCGACCCCGGAACCGAGCCTCACATTAGGTTTTATTACACTTAGCGGTTTAATGCTAGGTGGAACAAGAAAGGCTAGAAAGGTAAAAGCCGAAAAAGTCTAAAGGAGAAGGAGTCAGGAGAAGGAAAATTTTCCTTCACAGATACCTGGCACGGAAGGAAGTCAGAAGTTAGAAGTATTTTTCCTCAAGGGGTGACAAATTATTTAGATGAACTTGCCCTCGCACCAATAATAATCTGCCAAAAATTAGTTGTATTGGTCTACTACCTTAATCTACTGCTGGAGTGTTGCCAAAAAAATTTAGTTTGTAGTTGGGCTTTAGCTCGCTAAATTGTTAGGGCTAAAGCCCAACTACAAGCGAATATCAATTATTTCTATTCAATTTATCAAGCTTTTGTAGAAAATAACTTTCTCGATATCCTCCCAATTGTCTCGATAATTCTAAACCTCTTTGAAAAGATGACATTGCTAAACCAAAAGCATTTAACTGTGAATAAACTTGCCCCATGCGGTCATAGGTTTCCATCATCCCATAAACATTTACAAACTGTTGATCCATCAACAATTGCACCTTATATATTTCAATTGCTGCTTCTTTTTCATCTTGAGAAAGATAGAGCGCAGCCAAATTTTCTAAGGCATCACTAGCAGTTACAAATCGTTGAATTGATTGAGCAATATCATAAGCTTCTTGATAGTATTGACTGGCAAGATTAAGTTTGCCAAGTTCCTCATAATCTCCACCAATGGATATTTTTATCTCTGGAACTTCTACAATATTTTGTTGACCTTCGTAAAAATCTACTAACCGTTCTTTAGCTGTAATTGCTTGTAAAGGTTTCCCCCCTTGATTATAAATAAAAGCCAATTGCCTGAGAGTACTTACTTTTTCAAAATTACCACTTACAGGAATATTTGTTGTTTCTATTTCAGATATTTCAGAATTACTCTGCTGCTGAACCTCTAATAATTCCTCATAGGCGATCGCTGCATTATCATAATCCAACCAATTCAAATATATTTCTCCTATAGCAGTTAAAGCTTGTTTTAGCGTAGCGACATCCTCTTGTTTCCTTGCCTCACTAATAACCTGTTGATAAACTTCAACTGCTGGATCTTTAGCTCGAACTATATTAAATACTGAACCTAATGCTTGTAACAATTCCAAATTAGGAGGTTCTTCCTCTTGAATTTCTGGTTGTAGAATTTCCAGTCTTTTTGTAATCCACTGCACCTGCAATTTTTGACTATTATTCCATGCTATTTCTGCAACTCTTGACAAAGCTGCCAACTCTTCTGCTTTACCAAGATAACGACGTAAACGTAGTTCTCTGTTCCAAGTTTCAAAAGCTTTAGTTGTTTCTCCTGCTCCTAATAGTGCTGCTGCTTCAATGTTAAGTTTGTCGAGTTCCTGGGAAAATTCTTCTCGTTTTTCTCCACTTAGAATTCCAGAAGTAGGAGGATTTGGTAATAGTGGATCTGGTTCAGTGCTTTCTAGGGGATTAGGAGAAAATATATCTGGAGATTCTAAATTTTCCTCTGTTTCTGTTCGACGTTGAGAAATAATATTCGTAGTTGTTTTTCTAAAAGTATATTCAGAAAATTCAGGAGTTTTTGCCAAACAATAAGTCGAAAGGTAAAGGTAAAAAAAACTGGTAGTAAGAAGTAAATTTTTAATTTTGAGCATTTTAAGTATTATTTCAGTGATTATAGATTAATAATTATAGAACTTATATGATATCCGGATAATGAGCGACAAAAAAGTTTTTGTTTGTAGTAGGGATTTAGTCCGAACTATGGATAGGGCTCCCTACTACAAGCTTTAATTATCATTTTAATCAAAGAAGATTGTTTAACATACAGCAAAATCAGTATATTTTCTCAGGTAAGGTGCATGATAGGCCAAAACAATATCTTGTGGAGATACACCACGTTCAACTAAAATGTTAGCAATGCCAACTTCTGTACCATCATTTTGAATCCAAATTTTGTCATTTATCAGGTCAATATGAATAGTCGAACCATAAATACGACGATGTTTGTTCCATCCTGCATGAACAAGTTGGTAACGGTCTCTTTCCGTATCAAAAATTAATTCTACTTCTACCATGAACAAGTTAATAACGGTCTCTTTCCGTATCAAAAATTAATTCTACTTCTACCTCACCATAAGCTGGTTTGTGACTGCTATATTCCGTAATAATTTCTTTTATAAACTGTCTATATTCGTCTAGTTTTGCCATTGGATAATTTCCTCATTGACTGGATCGAATACCATTAATTTTAATTGATATTCTTGGATAATCAGTTGAACAAAACGACGAGCAAAAAAGGTCTCATAAATTGTAATAGGAATAGCTAAGTATAGTATTCTTCCTGGTTCTTCTGCATTAAGAGCAAAGCGATAGTTCAAAAATTGTCCCAAAACTGTGTGAAATTCTGAAATTGCGGAAGGTTTGAGAAAAGTTTTAATTTCAACCGCTATTTTTTTTCCATCTTTTTCTGCTGCTAAAAGTCTTTCTGCTCCGAAGTCAATGTAAATTTAAACTTCAGCAAAATTAATGTAGAGAGGGTCATGGGTAATCTTCCAACTCTCCTTTTGTAAAGCAGATTTTACTGCATCATGTAATGTATCCTTTGCTGCCACAGTATTTATATAAAGATGTTTATTTTGATGAAAACGCTATAATTTTTCGCTTATTCAGGACTTACACAGAACTGCCACTACAGAGGGATATATATAATTTTATCTATCCATTCATATTGGGGATTATTTATTAAAATAACTTTATTGAAAACTTGAGAATTAACTTCTTTACTCGAAAAAAGCGTTATGGGTAAATCAGGGATTTTCTCTTTTAAACTAGCTGCTGATATAAGAGCCTTATTAATATACTTTTCTCCAGTTGCAATATAAATAACACCTCTAGACATTAAATCTTCCTACTATAGTTTTATATCCTTATCCCTTAAAACCAAGAATTTTTCTTAACAACTGGGTTTTGCCTGTGTAATTCCTATAAAAAATGTATTTTTCATCTAAATCTTAATTTGATTTAAACACTTCTATCCTCTCCTCCACAAACAATATTTGCGCGAAGGTTCTCTGTCAGATATTACTAATTGATTTTATTTTGGATTTTTGGAGAGGTCTATTAATTTTTCACATTGACTACTTTTCTCAAATCCATCTACTATCGACTTGCTCGACTTTACCATCAAAATTAAACATTGTTGCCGTTGCCAAAGTCTCAATCCAGACCGTCGCTCCACAAGAGTGAGGTTGATCGGGTCGATAAACAATTTTACACGGACTGTGAATCTCAATTTCGTGACCTCTGGCTAAAGTCTTAGTTCCTCGTTTAGCAGAAAGTACATCAAGATCGGTATTTTTCTCTTTTTTGTTCACGGCAATATTAGGACGATTGAAATGAATAGTATTTTTGCCACAATGTCTACAGGAATGCCAACGGGGGCTAGGTCCGCGCTTTTTACTAGAAACTCTTGGCATTCCTCTATATAAAGGAATAACCCAAGTGCGACCATTAATTTTTCTAGCGCCTTGAATCCGACCTTCTTTAATTAAGAGTCTTACTCTTTGAGTAGAAATATTCAAAAGATAAGCTGCTTCTTTAGTACCAATAAACATAATTTTTTACTATTGCGTTGTACGCAATAGTAAAATTTTTAGCATTTTTTTGTCAATGGTTCTTAAGGAAATGCAAATAGTATACCAAAATTTTCTCTAGCCAGAAAGGATAAAGTTCTACCAGAAAAGTATGAATATATTTAGGTCTTGATATTCCCCATTGATAGTTTTAAGGAGTAGGGAAGATGGGGATTCATTAATGGATAGTTGATAATTACCTCTGGTCAAAACCGTTCGGGAATTGAAGATTGGGAAATATCATTTCTTCTCTTGGTCGATTGATATGGTTAGGTAACTTATCCATCCCATCCTGACGGAATGCTCCCCAATCGACCGCTCTCTTGGTCGATTGGATATGGTTAGGTAACTTATCCATCCCATCCTAACGGAATGCTCCGCAAACGACCGCATTTTTCCGCTTAAAAAGGGAGGCTTTAAGCGAGAATTATTTAATTATTAATAATTAATAATTCGGTAATATCATGCAAGATAATTAGTAATAAAAACTTGTTCCTCTTCCCTCCTGATTCCTGAATCCTCTAATACCTAATTCTCGGATCGATATAAGCATTTAAAATATCAATAAAAATACTAGCCACCACAACAATGCCAGCAAAAAATACGACTATTCCCTGCACTGTCGGATAATCTCGCGAACTAATTGCTTGATACAATCTATTTGCTAAACCAGGCCAAGAAAAAGTTACTTCTGTTAATATTGCTCCTCCTAATAAAGCAGCAAAAGTTAATCCCAAAACTGTAATTACTGGAATCATCGCATTTTTCAAAGCATGAGCAAATAATATTCTTAATTCAGGAATACCTCTGGCTCTAGCAGCTTCCACATAATCAGCTTGTAATGTTTGTTTCAGATTAATTCTTACTATTCTTTCAAAAATACCACTGAGCAAAATTCCCAATGTTAAACTCGGCAAAGCTAAATAATATATAGATGTGAAAAAATGACCGATATTTCCACTTAAAATACTATCAATTGTGTATAAACCTGTAATGCTTAGAGGTGGATTTTCACCAATGGGAAAACGAGTACCCAAAGGAAACCATTTTAACTGTACGGCAAAAATTAATTGTAAAATCATCCCTGCCCAAAAAGGCGGAACTGCATAAGTAAAAATTCCAAATAAACGCCCACCAACATCTAAACGAGTATTAGGATGAGAAGCAGCAATAGACCCAATAGAAATTCCAACAATGAGAGCGATCGCCATACTAAATACAGCTAATTCGACAGTGGCGGGAAAATAATTTTGAATAATTTGCCAAACTGACTCACCACGAGTAGTCATGGATGTACCCAAATCAAAACTAATTAATTTTCCTAGATAGTTAAAATACTGTTCTAACAGTGAACCATCTAAACCAAGTTGAGAGCGGAGAGCTTCTTTAGTTGCCGTTGAAGCTTTTGGCCCAAGGATAGCATCGACAGGATCTCCGGGAGTTGCTCGTAGTAACAAGAAAACTAAAGTGCTAATTGTCCATAGCATTAGTGGTGCTAGTAGTAAACGGATTAATATATAAGAATAGAGAGCTTTAGAGCGAGACATTTCAGTTATCAGTTATCAGTTATCAGCTTTTTCAGTTATCAGCTTTTTCAGTTATCAGTTATCAGTACCGACTGCTGAAGCTAGAGACTTAAAATACTGAAGTTTACTTTTTTAATCCTCTTAAAATGCGAAAGTTGGAGACCTGATTTTCTGGTCAAAAATCAAAAGTAATTGCTTTTTACTCTTGGTTTAAAAACATGGAACTTTCACCTCTATTTTGCCAGAAGTTATATTTTATCATCTCTGGTTTAAGTTTAATCATATAAAGCAGATTCAATCTCAGTTCTAGCAATATGATTTAAATTGTGAGATATTTGGAGACTTTTAGGGAATAGGGAACAGGGAACAGAGAATAAAAAAACGAATTGAATATGATAACTGCTATAGTAAGCATTCAGCCATCACCTATAAGATAGCCTCCAGCGGAGGAACTGCGTTAAGAGCTATTGCTTTTAGTTTGTGATAAAAGCTTTATTATTCAGAATTAAATATTATTACAAAAGCCTGTTTTCAAGTCTATATTCGTTTAAATATTCTCCTTAAGGTTGAGGTTTTTAATGAATAAAGCAATCATTTCGTTTAACTTCCACTACATTTTCAACCAAAGAATTGAAGGATAATAATGACAAGCTTAATTTGTCAACTAAAGGTAATGAAGCTGATAGCTGATGGCTGAGTGCTGAATGCTTACCTTCCTACTCCCTATCTAAAAATAACATCAGCAACCCTACAAACTTCAGACATTTCTTTAACATCGTGAACCCTTAAAATATCTACAGATTGAGCGATCGCTGCCACACAACCTGCAGCAGTTCCCCAAACCCTTTGTTTAGCATCAGGTTGATTTAAAATTTGACCAATAAAACTTTTACGAGATAATCCTACTAAAATCGGACAATTTAAACTTTTAAATCTTGATAAATTACGGATAATTTCTAAATTTTGTTCATAATTTTTAGCAAAACCAATACCAGGGTCAATAATAATTTTCTCTCTTTCAATTCCGGCTCTAACAGCTAGCTCAATTCTACTCTGTAAAAACTGATAAATTTCCCCAATTAAATCTTGATAGTCTGTCAATTTTTGCATGGTTTTTGGTGTACCCCGAATGTGCATTAAAATAATCGGCATTTTCAGAGAAGCAACCAAAGAAAACATCTCATTATCATAAGTTCCGCCAGAAATATCATTAATTAAATTAGCACCAGCTTCAAAAGATTTTTCTGCAACTATTGCCCTAGTAGTATCAACAGAAATTGGAATTTCTGCACAAATATTTTTTTGACTTCTTAACAACTTAATGATTGGTAAAACTCGATTAAGTTCCTCATCTATAGAAACAACTTCAGACCCTGGTCGAGTTGATTGACCGCCAATATCAATCAGATCGGCACCTGCCTCCACCATTTTTTTTACCTGGATTAAAGCTGCTTCTGGTGTATGAAAATCACCACCATCACTAAAACTATCTGGCGTAACATTCAAAATACCCATTATGTAGGTACGTTTTCCCCAAGCAAAACTTTTAGCTAAATTCCCCATTTTTTCTATTCCCTGTTTACCAATGGATAATTGATAATTAGGGCTTGTTAAATGGATAATTGATAATTAGAGGATAATTGATAATTAGAGATAGTTTTTATTATTCATTATTCATTATCCATTATCCATTATCCATTATTCCCTATTCCCTAATTTTGATAGTTAATCAGACGAGCAAAACTATCAGGTTTCAAACTTGCACCCCCAACTAAAGCACCATCAATTTCTGGTTGTGCCATAATTTCATCAACATTAGTAGGTTTAACAGAACCACCATATTGAATAGTGACATTAGGATTAGTCAACTTACCACGAATTAAACCAATAACTCGGTTAGCTTCTGTAGCTTCACAAGTGTCACCAGTACCAATAGCCCATATTGGCTCATAAGCAATTACTAGATTTCCTTGATCCACATCAACTAAATCCTTGGCCAATTGAGAAAATATCTGTGATTCTGTCTCACCCGAATCTCTTTGTTGCTTAGTTTCTCCCACACAGAGAATAGGAATCAAGCCATGCCTCTGAGCAGCTTGTAAACGCAAATTCACTGTTTCATCAGTTTCGCCAAAATATTGACGGCGCTCACTGTGACCCACAATTACATAACTAACTCCAACTTCCTTCAGCATTGGCCCAGAAATTTCTCCTGTGTATGCTCCCTCGTCTTCCCAGTGAACATTTTCGGCACCTAACTTTATCCGACTCCCATGCAAACTTTTTGACATAAAATCTAGCGCAGTGAAGGGAGTGCAGAGAACTACTTCACGTTCTTCGGGGGTGTCTTTTACTTGATTCATTAAACCCTGGAGAAACTCTTTAGCTTCTACTTGGGTTTTATACATTTTCCAGTTCCCAGCAATTATAATTTTTCTCACTGTTGATTTTATACACCTCAAACTCTACTATCTGCAAAACTCCAGTCTAAAGCTTTATGGGACCTTTTTCTAGACTGCAAAAAGTAATTACTTTGCTCATCAGCATTTTGTTTTAGTTTGTTGCTTGAGATAACGTTTACCTTACTGGCCAAATTCCAATCTAGCTTGCTCAACTATTTCTGCTGTTACTATTTGTGTTTCTGTTTCTCTGGCCAATTCTTCGATTCGTTGTCGTGCCTGAGTCCGAACAAAATAGGGAATCTTTTTCAATTTACTCTTGGCTTCAGGGGTCCATTGTAATTCGTTTGTGAAATTAGAATCATTCATATTAGACTTTGTAGGAAAGATTTATATATGGCAAGAATTCAATTCTCGCTTATTCTTTATATTCTCTCGTTAAATGACAGACTATAATAGTTAAGGTAGTTTTACCTTTCCACAACCTCAGCAATTTTTTAACATTACACCGAAAAATATTTTTCTGGTTTGTCTCTTAAATCTAGGGTAGCCATAAACTTTCACTTCCAGCTCAGGAAATACTTGATTTTATCATTTAATTTAGTCATCAGCTAAATTAACTAATTATTCATAAAAATACTTTTGTGAATATTTTTTTGAGAGAATTATATAGTTTTTAATTCTACATTTTCAAGTGGGAAATGTGAGTTAAAACTTTACTTATGCCTGCTTCAAAATAAACTTTGATAAACCCGTCCTTTCCAATAACCGCCTTGCCCTTGCCAGTGTCGCCAAGCTGAATTTATTGTAATTAATGTATAAATCAAAGCAACAGTTGGTAAACTCATCGCATACATTGGTGAAAGTTGATAAAATCTAATAATAGGTAAGTAAGCTAAAAACATTAATAATCTTGCTAATAAAGCTATCGCTAATACTTTCCACCAACCATAAATCACTCCAAAAATTATTGCTAATGAGGGAATAAAATAAACTAATTTCATACCTATTACTGTTATTACTAACAAGAATGGAGAATAATTTAACTGAGTAAAAGCAGTACGAGCTACCATATTCCAAATACTCATTAAATCAGGATAAGAACGTCGGCTTTTAGTCTCTGAAGTTAGCCCTAACCAAATCTTTTTATTTGTTGATTTTTCTTTAACTACTTTAGCCAAAGCACAATCATCAATTAAAGCATTTTTAATAACCTCTATTCCGCCAACTTGATCTAAAACTTGATGACGAATTAATATACAACCACCAGCAGCCGCCGCCGTAGAATTTTGGGGATTATTTACCCATCTAAACGGATATAACTTTTGAAAGAAAAATACAAATGCTGGAATCATTAATTCCTCTGCTAAAGTTTCGCATTGTAGTTTCACCATTAACGAAACTAAGGATAAATTTTCATGTTCTGCTTTAACAACAAGTTGACGAATATTAGTAGGGAAATGTTCAATATCTGCATCAGTTAATAGAAAATAATCTGGGTATAAAATTTGTTGTTTTGCATAGTTAATTCCTTGATTAATTGCCCACAATTTTCCTGTCCAATCACTAGGTAAATCTGCTGCCGAAATTACTTCTAGTTTAGTAAAATTTTGACTTTGTTGAGCAGTGCACCTTGCAACAAGACCTGTATCATCTCTGCTATGATCGTCTACTAAGATTATTTTCAAATTCCCTGGGTAATCTTGATTTAATAAGGAGTTTAGTGTTACTCGTAATAATTTTGCTTCATTTCTAGCAGGAATTATCACACAAACTGACGGCCAATACTCGATATTCTTAATTTTTGTTTCTGATGCTGGCAATAGTCGTTGGTCTACTAGCCAAAACTTACCGCGAAATATTAATAAATATATCCATATTATCAAATTCAAAATTACTGTTATTAATATAATTTTCTGCATAAATAACTCCAGAATTTAAGGGTAAAAAAATTATATAAATTATTTTAAATAATCGACTTAAATTAATTTATTTATAAATAATTTTTTGGGGTAAACAGCCGTTTCCTCCTAGATATTTATTTAGGAAATTCGGTTAATGTTCTACTACCAATAATATTCGCTCGAAAAAGTAAATTAAGTTCAGTTATTCCCTGATTCTATCATAAATTACTACATCTACAAAGCTACCCAAATTTGTATTAAATAAGGTTTCAATTACAAATTAAAAACACCCCACCCTTTAGGGTAGGGTTTCAATTAAGGTTTAAAACCTCTAAGAATCAAGGAGAAAAAATTTGGTAGTCCTGCTCGGGTAATGCTAAAAATATACATTTTTTTCCCACACTTCCTATTAAATTACTATCCACCACCATCAAAAATTTTTCTCTAGTAGGTTGGGCATCTTACCCTCGAGTTTTGAGAAGAGGTAATTGTTTTCCTGTGGAATGCTACGCATTTATGTCGTGCATCATTTTCCTTTGGAACATGAAAAACGAAGTTTTATGCCAGCAAAACAGCTATCGCCAACATGAAAATTGTTAATTGTTGCAGCATCTTCCCAAAACCTAAAGATTAATAATTTCTAGCTCCTCTAAATTATCAGCAGGTGTAAATCCAAATACACGGGAATAAAAATAAAATTCTCCATCCAAAGCACGTTTAATATTCTCTGAACGGCGAAAACCATGTTGTTCTTCTCGAAAAGGAACATAAGCCACAGGCAATCCTTTTTGCTTCAAAACTTCTACCATTTTCTCAGCTTGATTTGGTGGTACAATTTTATCTTCTAACCCTTGGAAAAAAATTACAGGGCAAGACAAACCCTCAGTACAATTAATCGGCGATCGCTGTTGATAAATCTCTTTTTTTTCAGGATAAAGTCCGATTAATCCATCTAAATAACGGGATTCAAACTTATGAGTATCTGTTGCTAAAGCCTCTAAGTCACTAACTCCATAATAACTCGCTCCAGCTTTAAATACATCCTTAAAAGTTAAGGCACATAAAGTAGTATAACCTCCGGCACTACCACCAGAAATAGCCATGCGATTACCGTCTACCAATCCCTGTTTGGCTAAATATTGAGCGCCATTTACACAATCATCAACATCAACAATACCCCAATTATTTTTTAGTCTTTGCTGATATTCTCTTCCATAGCCAGTGCTACCTCCATAATTAACATCAAATAGGGCAAAACCACGACTTGTCCAATATTGAATTTTTAAGCTTAAACTACTAGAAGTTGCTGCTGTTGGGCCACCATGACTTTTAACTAAAAGAGGTGGTTTTTCTCCTACAGGTGCGGTGTAATCTTTGTTAGTTGGCGGGTAAAATAAACCATAAGCAGTCTTACCATTCTCTGTAGGAAATTCTATTGCTTCAGGAATAGATAAATAACCAGAATCAATTTTTAAATCTGTAGAACGTTTTAAAATATTAATGTCACCTGTAGATAGATTTATTTGTATAATTGAACTAGGTTCCGTGGGGGAACTTCCCAAAAAACAAACTTGGCTACCTTTTGCTGTTAAATAACTAATAGAAGTATAGGGTATTTCTATTTCCTGTAGATGTTTTTTAGTAGTATTAAGAGTTGCCAAATTCCAAATTCCATTCTGAGCAAAAGTGCAGAGGATCTTGTTAGCTGCTGTAAAGGCATAAGTAGACATTCCAAATACCCATTGTGGCATTCCAAACTCGGCATCTAAAGGATACAATGGATCTACATTTGCCGTCTCAGTCACTCCTGGCACTTGATAGAGATTCCACCATTTAGAGCGATCGCTCACAAAACATAACATTCCATCTGGCGACCACTGGGGTTGAAAAATAGATTCTGCTTTCCCTCCAGCCACAAACTTACTTTCATCTAATAAACCATCTGTATTTATCCGACCCACCCATAACTCTGTACCGTCCCAAGGCATATTTGGGTGGTTCCAACTAATCCAGCAAAGTTGAGAACCATCATTACTCAGACGTGGTGAAGCATAAAAATCATAACCCTCTGCTAATATTTGTATATCTTCTCCATTTTTTAGGTTAATGCTAACTATTCTATTAGCAGGTTCCCCACCATCTGTATGATCTTCCTGAATACAAATTAAGCGATCGCGTTTTTTATCTATCACACCATCAGTATAACGCTGGTTTGCCTCTGGAGTTAAAGGTTGGGGTTCTGTACCTGGTGTTTGACGATAAAGACGTTGGTCAGCAAAGTTAGAAAAATATATCGTACCATCTGCTACTAAGAAAGCTCCACCGCCATATTCATGGACACGGGTGCGTACATTAAAAGGTAGAGGTGTAATGTCAGTTGTCTGTCCATCTGAAGTGTAACGTACAATTACATTTCGTCCACCCTCTGAAGGTCGTCCTTCAATCCAGTAGACATCATTACCATCAATGATTATACTACTAAGTCCAATTGTTCCGGCCACAATTAAGTCGGTAGTTATAGGGGATTTCCAAGAACCTAATGGTGCTATTTGTGTCATAGTCTAGGATGAATATATAGTGCAGGATTTAGTATTTAATTGTGTCATTGTTGGTTGTCAAATTCTATATATTCCGTTTCATTTCAAGAATTACTAGATTATTGAGCAACTGTAGCAATGGATAATTAACAACAAAATAACTGTTATAACAAATTTTTAAGAAAATGGGGAATGTCTGAAGCATTTAAGATTCAATTAGGCAAAAATTCAAAAAGCTAATGATGTATTTTGATTCCTCTCGCAAAGATGAGGATTAAGAGGTGTCCACTTTTTTTATATGCTGGGTAAGTTGGGACAAAAGGCGATCGCAAAGCTTAACAGACTTCTATTGCTCCTTTTTATTCAGTCTATTTTGCAGATTTCGAGATTTTTCCATTTTCCAAATGGGATCTACCTCTTTAGCAATATTACTAACTGTATAATAATATCGACTTTAGTAATAACAATTAGCTAATTCTGGTTAATAATAGTTACATTGCTCTAATTTTCTCCTTTATTTTTAGATGATTTATTCAGATTTTTTTTGATCTTTGATAAAAACAACCTTGATTTTTTTCAAGGTAATTACATAGTCAGCCTGTTATTTTGTAATTTGTTTAATAATTTATTTTTGACATAGTATCCCATCAATTTTCACTAAATAACTAGAAAGGGATACAACTTCTCAAAGTTTCAGAATTGTAATAATTTAGTTTTATTTTTCATCTACTTTTACTTGCCGTAAAATCAGGCGATTTGCTGTTACCAAAGAAGAAAATATAATAGTTAAAGTCAATCTAAATTATTTAAGTAATATAACATTCGTATAATTAGCTATAATAAAATCTTTGTTTGTATTTAGTTTTAACCCTAATACCAATTATTACAGCATTTTTCAGGTCAATCAACCACATTAAAAAAATGATAACCCTGTAAGGAAGTTGGATGTAACTTCCCTATTTTATGGTCTACTCAAATGAAAAGGGCTGTAAAAACTTTGCTATACTTGAATTTTTTATTTATAGATACTATTTATTGAGGTAATTTTATTTTTCACGCTCCCTCTGTTATTTATCTAGTTATTTTTACCATCTTCCAAGCGTAGGATTACGTTTAATAGATAGTAAAATATAAATACTTCAGGGGGCTAAATCCCAACTACAAGCTTAAATTCGCAAACTACTAAAAAGGCAATCAGCCCTCAACTCCAACTATCATCTTCTGAATTTTTCTACACCATTATCAACTTTACTGTCAACATAACTTTTTTTCCCATTATCGTTACTATTAACATGACCATTACCATTGCCATTCCCGTTAACATAACCATTTCCCTCAAAAGCTCCATTCATTTCATAACCTTCTGCCAAATCTTCAGCAGATGACTTACCAAATAAACCCAACTGCAAACCCTTCATAATCACATAAAACACAGGCACGACATACAAACTCAAAACTGTAGACACCAACATTCCACCCATAACCGACATTCCAATAGAAACCCGACTCGCAGCACCCGCACCAGAAGCAAATGCCAACGGCATTACTCCGAAAACTGTCGAAAACGCCGTCATTAAAATCGGACGAAACCGTAACCGCGACGCTTCAACCGCTGCCTTAGTAATAGACATTCCCTCTGCCAACAATTGGTTAGCAAATTCCACAATCAAAATTGAATTCTTAGTTGCCAAACCAATTAACATAATCAACCCAATACGACTATAAACATTAATCTCTAACTGCGCTAACCACAATGCCCCAAAAGCACCCAACAAAGATAACGGCACCGCCAACAAAATCACTACCGGGTCAATATAACTCTCAAACTGAGCTGCCAATGTCAAGAAAATAAAAATCAATGCCAACCCAAAAATATATACCGTTGCTTTACCTGCATCTCGAAACTGTGCTGACTGACCTTTTAAATCTATCCGCATATCGGCAGGCAATATCCTGTCTGCCAAATCATATAATGCCTGCAATGCCTCACCCAAACTAACCCCTGATGCGGGACTTCCTGTAATTGTTGCCGAACGAAAGCGGTTAAAATGGTTAATCTCAGGAGGAGTTGTGCTTGTCTTCACAGTAACTACATTACTCAAAGGTATCATCTCCCCTTGCTCGGTTCGCACATATAGATCCTCAATATCTTGGAGATTATTCCGAAACTCATCCTCAGCTCGCACAATTACATCATACCGTTGATTTCCTTGAGTAAAGTTCGTAATATCTTCCCCTCCCATCATTATTTGTAATGTCTGAGCAATATCCTCTACCGATATTCCTAAATTAGCAGCTTGGGAACGATTAATTTCTACTGTTATCTCAGGTTTATTAATTGTCAAGTCCGTATCAATATTACTTAGTTGGGGTAACTGTTGCGCCTCATTACTAAATTCTTGAGATACTCGCGCTAACTCTTCAAAATCATTTCCCTGCAAAACAAACTGTATCGGGCGACTGCGACCAGTACCGGGTAATGAACCAGGGTTAATTGGAAATACTCGTGCATCTGTAATTGGTGCAAATGCTCCAAACAACCGTTTGACAACTTCTTGTTGTGCTTGCTCTGGTTTGGTGCGTTCTGACCAGGGTTTGAGATTGGTAAAAGCAAAAGCTCGGTTAGCTTGAGCTGAACGACCAAACCCGGTAATACTGAAATAACCTCTCATTTCTGGCACTTGAGCAAGTTTATCTTCTACCTGACCCATGACATTATCAGTATATTGAACGCTTACTCCTTCTGGTGCAGTTACAGAAACAAATACCCGCCCCCGATCTTCTGTAGGCAAAAACCCTTGGGGCAACTGTTGGAATAACCAAACTATTACCCAAAAAGATAAGACAAATCCTAAAATTACTAATGGTTTGACTCCCATCAATAGACGTAATGAGCGATCGTATATTACTGAGATGCGACTCAGAGCATAATCAAATAAGTCTAGGGGAATGGCAAGTAGACGGGAGAGAAAATTTCTTTGTTTTCCTGATTCGTGTTTTTTGAGAATTCGCCCTGACAATGATGGTGCAAGAGTTAAAGCAACGAAGGTGGAAAATACTACTGACACTGCAAGAGTTAGAGCAAATTCATTAAATATTCGCCCTGAACTACCACCAGAAAATCCCACAGGTAAGAATACGGCAATTAAGACAATGGTTGTGGCAATGACAGCAAATACAACTTCCCTTACTCCTAATATTGCTGCTTGCATGGGAGTTTTGCCTTCTTCTTGAATATACCGGACAATATTTTCTAAGACAACAATTGCGTCATCTACCACTAAACCTGTCGAGAGTGTGAGAGCAAATAGGGTGAGAGTATTGATGGAAAATCCCATAAAAAACATTACCCCAAAAGCACCAATGAGAGAAACAGGAATTGTAATAGTGGGGATAAGAGTTGCTCGCCAATCTCGCAAAAATACATAGATAACTAAAACAACTAACAAAATAGCTAATAGTAAACTTTTCCAGACTTCTTTGATGGCAGTTTCGACAAACGTTGAGTAGTCAACACTGACGTAATATTCCATTCCCTCTGGAAAATCTTTAGATAATTCTTCCATCTTAGTTTTGACACCTGTGGCAACTTCCATAATATTTGCCCCAGAAATTTTACTAATTCCTAGACCTATTGCTGGTTTGCCATTGTAGCGGGCAATTGTGCGATCGCTCTCTGCTCCAATTTCTGCTCTGCCAATATCTCTTAATCTTGTCAGAGAAGTATCATCATTTCGTCTGATAATCAGGTTTTCATAAGCTTCAGGAGTTTGCAAACGACCAAAAGTCCGAATTGGATATTCTGTAGATTTTCCTTCTATTCTACCACTGGGAATTTCTACGTTTTGTTGTCTGAGAGCTGCTTCTACATCTAACGCAGTAATATTTCGGGCAGCCATTTTTCTAGGGTTTAACCATAGTCGCATGGCGTAGCGACGTTCACCACCAATTAAAATACTACCTACCCCATCAACAGTTTCTAAGACATTTTTAATGAATTTATCTGCATAGTTACTTAACTCCAACGGTGAATATTTTTCCCCAGTTAAAGCAAGCCAAATAATTCTTTCTTCGTCACTACTTCGTTTAGAAACTACTGGTGCATCAACTTCATCGGGAAGTCTTCTCATGGCGCGGGAAACACGACTACGAACATCTTGAGCTGCTGCTTCGATATCGCGACTCAGTTCAAATTCAACGTTTATGGAACTCGAACCTTCTCTAGTGCTAGAGGTCAGAGTTTTGACACCTTCAACGCCATTAATTTCTGCTTCTAGAATTTCTGTTACTTCTGTTTCTACTACTTCTGGGTTAGCTCCTGGGTAGTTAGTTCGGACGCTGACTACTGGGGGGTCAATGGTAGGAAATTCTTGTACTGGTAAACGAGTATAACCCACTAATCCAATTAGGATAATTAGTAGGGAGCATACTGAGGCAAATACTGGTCTTTTGATGAAAAAATTGGTAAACATTTTAGAAAGTCAAAAGTCAAAAGTCAAAAGTCAAAAGTAATATTTTGTTGTAACTGAGTGGGAAAATATAATTACATCTTAAGCGTAAAAAGGTAGTTTCTAAAGTTAAAATTAAAAGTTCAAAAATTAAAGGTAATATTTTGTTGTAACTGAGTGGGAAAACATGATGATATCTTAACTGCTAATCCCTAGTTTCTCAAATTATTAATTAAAATTTACACTAAGATTTTAACTGTAAATAAGTAGAAAAAACTGATTACATCTTAACTGCAAATAGCTAGTTGATTTGGTTATTGATTTGAGAAAATTCAAGAAGCTGAAACCCTCTTTGTGTAAATTCAAAATTCAAAATTCAAAAGTAATATTTTGAGGGTAAATAAGTGGGAAAATCTGATTATATCTTAAACTATAAATACCTAGTTGATTGGATTATCCAAGCAACTTTAACCCTCTTAGCGCTAAGAAAAAGAATGTTTTGGTAAACTTTTTCCTCCTAATACCTCCTTTTTTCCTCTTCTTCTGCGTCCTGACTACTGACTCCTGACTCCTACTTTTAACTTTGATTAAGTGGAAAAATCTAATTACATCTTAACTACCATAGCTAGTATATTTGATTCGTGAAAATTAAAGGAACTGAAACCGTAGTATAGAAAGATTATTGCCAGAGACATTGGCACGATTCCTGAAGGATAGATATAATAAACATATTCAGAAGTTTGGGTAATCTTATGAATAACCTCCAAACCAAATTATCAACAGATGTGTGGGTGAAAGCTACTTGGGATGAGTATATCCAAACTGTTCAGGAACAAGAAGAGACTAAATGCTATTATCACAATGGACAACTAAGAATTGAAATGGCTCCCCAAGGTTACGACCATTCTTATGATAACTTCTCCATCGGATATGCTGTAGCTTTATTCAGTGGTATCAAAGCTATTCCCTTAGTAGGACTTACTAACTGCTCTTTCCGAAAAATTGGTGAGGGAGAAGCACAACCAGACCTAGCATTCTACATTGGTGAAAATGCAGAAATTATTCCTCCAGATACAACTATTGTCGATCTAGATGTTTATCCACCTCCCGACCTAGTAATTGAAATTGCCAAAACATCTTTTGCTGATGATATTGGCAGTAAGCGAATGCTCTATGAAAAACTAAACTGTAGTGAATATTGGGTTGTAAACGTAGTTTATGCTCAACTAATTGCTTTTGCCATTGCTTCTGGTGGGAGTAGAGCGATCGCCAAATCACAAGTTTTACCTCCATTACCTTTTAGTTTACTCGAAGAAGCGTTGCGTCGATGTCGAACAACAGGTCGTAGTCAGATATATGCTTGGTTAATTAGCCAAATTCAGAATCTTAGGGAATAGGGAATAGGGGGAAATAATTGATAATTGATAATGGATAATTGATAATTATTTAGAGTTGAAATTTTTTGTACTTTTGAAAAAAATTCACCCTTTTTATATCTAAAGGAAATAGTTTACTTTTTTTCCAAAGTTTGGCAAACTAATTCATTATCAATTAAAAATATTATCCATTGGTAAATAGCTAGCAATTTATAATTATTGATGAAACAAATAATCAACAATATTTTGACTCACATAGGTCAGGTTAAACTACCTCCTCCATCATATATTGAAAAACTTCCACCCTTTTTATATCTAAAGGAAATAGTTTACTTTTTTCCAAAGTTTGGCAAACTAATTCATTATCAATTAAAAATATTATCCATTAGTAAATAACTAGCAATTTATAATTATTGATGAAACAAATAATCAACAATATTTTGACTCACCTAGGTCAGGTTAAACTACCTGCTCCATCATATTTTGATTCTCTTGAAACTTACACGGTTAAAAAAGTATCAGATGCTGACACCTTTGATGTTGTTGCTAATGATTCTGATACAGAAATGACTATCCGTTTCGTCTATATTGATACTCCAGAAACTCCTAAAGGATGGGGAGATTCACAGGTGGAAAAAATGAATCGTAAAAATGAAAATCCACTATATCGCAGTCAATTTGAATGGGGAGAAAAAGGCAAAGATAGACTCCAAGAATTAGTAGAAAAAAGTGGTAATCAAGTCAAAGTTAAAGTTACTGGAGAAGAAAAACGACCAGGGCGATCGCCTCGTTTTTTTGGTGAGGTTTATTTACTAGATGGTACTTTTGTTCAGCACATTTTAGTACAAGAAGGATTGGCTCGAATTTATTATGATTATATTAGTGAATGTCCTAGAGAAATTGCAATTATGTTGTTTTTGGCAGAAGCTGATGCTGAGATAAATCAGCGGGGAATATGGCAAGAACTTCAATCAGAATTTATTGCTCCTTGGTTATTTCGTTCACTAAAAAGTAAACAAAAGTATTTTCTTAAAGATATAAGTAAAGAATTAAAAGCAGGCTCAATTACTGAAGCTGAATTTGAAACTAAATTCAAGTCTAAGTTAAAGGAGCAAAATGATATTTTATCAACTGTTTTTGCAGACCTAAAAAATGGTATAATTACTCAACCTGAATTTGAGGATAAATGCAAAGAAGAACTGAATAATTTATTTGCATAATAGTTAGCTTTTTCATTTGTAGTACGGCCATCTTGCCTGTTATATCAAATCCGTTTGATTCGGTATAAAAAAATGTTCACTTCACGAGCGTCATTGCCAAATCTTTCTAAATTCTCCTCCTTCTTAACTCCTGAGGACTGAGTCCTTATTTAATTACACCAATGCTACCGGATTTGATATTAATAGTGTACCTCACTGATATAAAATTCGCTGTAATATCATGTCCGGTTGAATAGTGGGACTTGCAAACTTTTGACGCCAAATATAACCAAAACTATTGGTGTGACAGGCAATGACGTCATGATTTAGTCAACCAATCAAAAAAATGAAATTAACTAAGTAACTATACCAAATCCAGTTATGAAAAACCACTTTGTCCAAATCCTTCTAACCCTTCTGCCTTATCCAGTTAATCAACCTCCTATGTAAACCGGATTTAGTATTACAACCAAAACAAAACCTAGTAAGAACATTCCATGGAACGTCCCTAATGTGGTATACTTAAGAGAAAACCACTCTACTACAGATGAGTAGAAGTACTATTTTGTCGCTGCCAGAGGAATCCAGATATAAATACAGCTACCACAAGAAGAACAGATATAATACGAAAACTGGCTTGTTCTCCAAACACTAACGCTTCAACTGGCGCTGTTGTAGCTGAAAATGGGATATCTACCGGGAGTTGAGTAGCACTTAAGCGCGAAAACAGAATACCTATCAATGTTATACCCATCACCTGACCAAAAGCTCGTGAAAAGAACCAAAGTCCAGAGGCAACACCGAGATATTGTGCAGATACGCTTCCCATAATCGCACTTTGGTTAGGAGGTTGAAACAAACCGAAACCAATTCCATAAGGAAGTACCCGCAATATATAGCCCTTAAATGTCAAATCTTCGCTAAAAGTACTAATTGTTAAACACCCAAACAATAATAATACCATTCCAATTGTACTAATACTTCTTTCACCAAAACGATCAGCCAAATATCCAGCTACAGCACCTACACAGATTGCTAATATAGGCAGTACCGCTATCAATAATCCTACTTGTTGTTCGGAATAATGCTTAACGAGTACCAGAAAAAAAGGCATAATAAAAATGACACCCGTGCTGAAAGCATAGGAAATTGAACTTAGCAGTAGACTCAAGCTTAATTCTAGTGATCTAAATAAACTCAAGTTCAGCAATGGTTGATCTGATTGTTTCTGAGACCACAAAAAACTAACGCAACCTATTACCGATATCGCCAATAAAACCCAAGTTATATTACCATCTAAATCCTCTCCTTGTATCCGTGTCATCCCCAGTAAGAAACAAGTTAACGTTATCGCTAAAATCAATGCTCCCCAAAAATCAAAATCCTTTCGATCCTTATTGTTATTCCCCCTGGGAATTGTCAGCATCCCTAACACTATGGCAATAAAACAAATTGGCACATTAACCAAAAAAACTGAACGCCAACCAAAATGCTCTAGAAGCACTCCTCCTACCGTCGGTCCCAACGACACTCCTGCCCAACCTATGCTGGTGATGACCCCCAGGGCTAATCCTCGCTTGGCATCAGGGAACACTTCAGTTGCGATAGCAGGCGCCAGGACTGCAATAAACACAGCCCCAAATCACTGAAATATCCTTGCTGCAATCAATAAGTTAATTGTTGGGGCAATCCCACAGATCAATGAACTTATTGTAAATGCAGCCAGTCCAATGATATAGAGCCATTTCTTGCTCCATAAATCCCCCAATCGCGCTACACAAAGCACCAATACCGCCAGCACAAGAGAATAACTTAGAGGAACCCACTCAACTGTCGCAAAATCGCTATCTAAATCCTCTACCAGTCTTGGCAAAGCCAAATTGACGACATGAACATCTAGCGAGAACAAAAACGTTCCTAAACTCACCGCCAATAGGAGCCACCACTGTGTATAGTCCTGTATTTTACTACCTTCTGAACTTTTCATCTACTCTCAAATCTATTAATTTTTACTTCACGCCGACAGCAAAAGGACCAAACCATTTGCGAATCTCCTGACTGGTGCCACCAAAAGGAGGTTTATCTTTTTGTTCCAGAATATGAGCAACCATTGCCGAAGTCCGCGAACAGAGGAATAACCCTGTTCCATAGGGAGGTCTCATTCCCAGAGACAAAAATACAGCAGCGCTAACGCTATCAATATTTGGATTAATCCCCCGTTTCTCTTTCAAAAACTCTGCCGTAATATCGTAAATCTTAATAAAGTCCGATTGCATATCGATCTCCGATATAATTGACCGTAAACGAGGGTTTCTTGAATCAACCTTAAACATTGGGTGTCCAAAACCGTGGATCTTCTCCTTTTTAGCCAGGCGATCTTCCAAAATCTTGATCGCTACTGCTTCTATATCTCCCGAACATTCTTTGTGGATAGCAGTGAAGAAGTCCATTGCTTTTTCGCAAGCTCCGACGTGGGATGGTCCTGCCGCTGTAAAACCTGCGGCGATCGCTTGGTGGATAGGAACTCTCGTACTTGTGGCCACCCTGGGTAACATAACTGAGGGAGCAAGAAACCCCCAACCAGCGTGCAAGCTAACCATAATATCGTTGAATATTTTTCTTTCAGTTGAGTTACTAAAATTTCTATTAGTACAAAGCGTAAATATAGATTCAATATAGTCTTTCCCCTTAGTCAAAACTCTTTTCCCATTAGTTTTTTGGTGGTCAAAAAATTTTTCCTTATTTTCCTTAATCCACTGGATACTTTCGAGAGCAATAAACATTAAGGAAGGAATTAGACCAACATAATATAGACCAAGTTGACTGTCTCGATCCAATCCTATTGCATCCAAGTCAAACTCAGCGATCGTTTGTTCAAATGATTTCTTTTTGTCAACCATTAACCCGGCAATAATTGCCTGAGAATAAGTTGCACCCGAAGCGACTACAGTTTTAATCACTTCTATAGCTGCATCCTCCTCTGTTAAAGAAGAAAGCGCACTAGCAAGATAGCGATCAAGAAGTTGTTCTTGGGATGGAGTTGCCTCTTTGCCCATCAATAAGTGATAAATAGCCCCAGTAAATGTCAAATTACCAATTATGTCGTTTAGGTTCCTATTCCGAACGTACAATTCCTCTTGATTAAGAGTGGGTCCGTCTATATCTGTACCATGATATCTATATTCCATGTTATAATACTTCCTTATAATGATTTTGGGATTTACGGAGAAACCGGGTTTATTGACAAAATTTTGTGATTTGAACAACAAAAATTATAGTAATAAACCCGGTTTTTTTGGTGCTTCAGCAATTAACAATTAATAATTATCTAGACAAAAGTATTTATATATAACAGATATGTTACTAGCTTTATGTTTTTCAATTAATTACTAATTAGGGCTTGCTGATTAAATATAAAAGCATTGACAGATAAAGGTTTTAGGCTTTTTGGCTTGGAAAAAGTGTCTGGTTTTCAGCTAAAATACACCAAAAACTAGGTATCTATAACTGCACACACCATGTACAGAAAAGTAGGCCAACGTGATACTGCACCAGAAAATTTTGAACTGCCGTTCAATGGCCAATTATCCCTGGAGAATCGTTGGGTAGTGATGGCTAGTATAATTCCTTGGCAGAAATATGAAGATGTATATGCGATTAATTTCTCTGAGGAAAGAGGAGCGCCTGCCTTATGTTTTAGAATGGCATTAGGGGCATTAATTATTAAAGAAAAAATGGGTATAAGCGATAGGGAAACAGTAGAGAAAATCAAGGAAAACCCGTATTTACAATACTTTATCGGCCTTGAATCCTATAATAACCAAGCACCATTTGATGCCTCAATATTAGTTCATTTTAGGGAAAGAATAAGTACGAACTTAATCAATCAAATTAATTTAGATATGGTGAAAACTCAGGGTGAAAAGAAAAAAGATGAAGAGAAAAAAAAACCGAAAATTTAGAAGAAATCAAGGAGGGGAAAAATCAAGGTAAATTAATCATAGATGCTACCTGCGCTCCCGCCGATATTAGTTATCCGACGGACTTAAATCTATTAAATCAAGGGAGAATTAAAACCGAAAAAATCATAGATATTCTCTATAAAACTATAAAAAGCCAGTTTCAGCAAAAACCAATTACTCATCGTCAAACAGCAAGAAAAGAATATTTAAAGGTAGCCAAAAAAAGACGACCAACTTCCAGGGCAATTAGGAAAGCCATCAAAAAACAACTGAAATATGTAAGTAAAAATTTAACCACCATCAAGCTGCTAATAGAGAATGGTGCAAGTCTAGAAAGTCTAAGTCAAAGACAATATAAAACATTGTTGGTAGTCAGTGAAATATACCGTCAGCAACAATGGATGTGGGATGAAAAGCAACAACGAATAGAAGACAGGATCGTAAGTATAAACCAACCTCATGTACGTCCAATAGTGAGAGGAAAAGCAGGAAAAAGCACAGAATTTGGAGCAAAACTGTCTGCAAGTTGTATAGATGGATATGTATTTTTACATAGAATAAGTTGGGATAACTATAATGAATCAGGAGATTTAAAGGCTCAAGTTGAAGAGTTCAAAAACTATACAGGCCATTACCCAGAGTCGATTCATGCAGACCAAATTTATAGAACCAGAGAAAACCGAAAATTCTGTAAAGAGAAAGGTATTAGAATCAGCGGTCCTCCCTTGGGAAGACCACCAAAAAATATTGACAAAAAAATGAAGAAACAAGCTCAATTGGATGAAAGGTTACGGAACCATATTGAGGGTAAATTTGGGCAAGCAAAAAGAGGATTTAGTCTGGGAAAAGTGATGGCTAAACTTTCCGAAACTTCCGTAACAGCGATCGCAATTACTTTCTTAGTAATTAACCTTTCTACTCTCTTAAAAGAGGCTTTTTCTCTTTTTTTATACTTTTTTGCAGAACAAATTGTTTTTGCAGTCTATTTAATGATTTTAACTTATAATTAAATAAATAATGATAATCAAAAATTATTATTACTTTTCTTGAGAATAAAAAATCAACTGTTTTCAGATTTATTCAGCAAACCCTAATTATTCATTCTCTAAGTAATCTTAAATAAATCTCTGGGCGTTGAACAATTAGGAATGATGAAATCCGAAAGTAGATATTTTTGGATAATTCTTTCATCAACATATGTACAGTTGAAAATCTATTATAATTATTCCCTAATCTCCGAATACATTCTCAGCATTCAGTATGGCTTGTCGCCAGCTAATGTAACGCGATGCATAATAGTTTGAACCCATGATAGTCATTCACTGGGTTGTGCTGAGTGCAGCGATTATCCCAGAAAGCTAGGGAACCAGGCTGCCAGCGAAAGCGGCAGGTGAACTCCGATCTGACTTGATGCTCGAAGAGATAGTCTAATAGTTGCGGTGTATCGCGTTGTCCATTCTTTCCCCTTTTATATAAATTTTGCTTTTTCTACTTAAGAATAAAAATTAAATAAGATCAGGAAATAAGCCTTGTAGAGAAAAAATTGTAGGGAGATTCCATAGAATCTCCCTAAATTAATTTTTCACCAGAAGTCTATTTAAAACTTCCAACAAAAATATTAAACGTTAACAGTGGATAACTTAGGCTTCAAACTCTGCAAAATACGTTCTGCCATCTGAGAAGGAGTCAAACCTAAATCAGCCTTCGACTCATCAGGTTTAGCATGATCTACCAACTTATCCGGTACACCCAAACGTAACACAGGTACAAGCACATTATTATCCATCAATGCTTCCGTAACTGCCGAACCAAAACCACCCATCAAACAACCTTCCTCCATAGTCACAACCTGACCAATACGTTGTGCCAAAGGCAAAATTAATTCCGTATCTAAAGGCTTGACAAAACGAGCATTTACCACAGTAGCTGCAACACCATGCTCGCTGAGAATTTCTGCAGTTTGCATAGCTGGATGTACCATAGAACCATAGCCCAATATCAGTACATCATCACCATTCCGCAGAATTTCACCCTTACCAATAGGAATAGCTTCCCAACCCTCTTCCATTAGAGGCACGCCATAACCATTACCACGAGGATAACGCATAGCGATCGCCCCATCTGTATATTCAATACCAGTGACCACCATCCGTTGTAACTCACCCTCATCTTTAGGCGCCATTACTACCATATTTGGGATACAACGTAAATAGGCAATATCATACATTCCCTGGTGGGTCGGACCATCTGCACCCACAATTCCAGCACGGTCTAAACAGAAGAAAACAGGTAACTTCTGAATACAGACATCATGGATAATTTGGTCGAAAGCTCGTTGGAGGAAAGTTGAGTAAATAGCAGCGACTGGTCTCATTCCTTCACAAGCTAATCCTGCGGCCAAAGTAACCGCGTGTTGTTCGGCAATACCAACATCAATATATTGTTTTGGCAACTTAGCATGAAGTTTATCAAGACTTGTACCAGTTGCCATAGCGGCAGTAATACCGATAATTTTAGGATTGTTTTCAGCAAGTTTAACCAAGGTATGGGCAAACACTTTAGAATAGCCAGGAGGCTTAGGCTTACTTGCTGGTTTAGCTTTACCAGTAGCTAGATTAAAGGGACTTTGAGCGTGATAGCCAACTTGATCCTCTTCAGCAACTGTGTATCCCTTACCCTTAGTTGTGGCAACATGAACTAACACAGGCCCCTGAATTTGATGCGCTTGTTGGAAAGTTGTAATTAGTTCTTCTAAATTATGCCCATCAACAGGACCCATGTAGGTAAAGCCCAATTCTTCAATTACAGCCCCCACTTTTGAAACTGCTAAACGTTTCATCCCTTCTTTGAGGCGTTCCATTTCTGGTGTAAAGGTTTCTCCAACAAAAGGAATATGTTTGAATTGTTCTTCCAGGTTATCCTTCAGAAATTGCATCGGCGGGGATAGACGCATTTTGTTGAGATAGCGAGAAATAGCACCTACGTTAGGGGAGATGGACATCTCGTTATCATTTAGCACAACTACTATATTAGTTTTGGGTAAATGACCTGCATGGTTAATAGCTTCTAAAGCCATACCACCAGTTAAAGCACCATCCCCAATAATGGAAACTACTTTGAAGTTATCTCCCTTCATATCTCTAGCTAAGGCCATGCCCAAACCAGCAGAGATACTGGTAGAAGCATGACCAGCGCCGAAATGGTCAAATTTACTTTCACAACGTTTTAAATAACCTGCAACCCCATCTTTTTGTCGCAAGGTATGGAAATTGTTATATCGACCTGTAATAATTTTGTGGGGATAAGCCTGGTGGCCTACATCCCAGAGAACTTTATCCCGATCTAGATCAAGAGTTTGGTAGAGACCCAATGTAAGTTCTACAACTCCTAACCCTGGACCTAGATGGCCTCCACTTGTGGCTACTGTTTCTAGATGTTTCTCTCGTATTTGTCTAGCAATTTCTTCTAGTTGATGAATTGAAAGACCGTGCAACTGGTTAGGATGAGTAATTTCGCTTAGATGCATATTTTATTTACTCAGATTCTGGTGTAGATTTGCGGTTGTAACTGGGGTATTTTTGATGATGAAGTTTGAACTTACCTGTACTTTTTTTTCAGCTATTAATCAGCGGATACAATTTTGTAAGCCATTTCTTAATAATGCACAATAGGATTGACCTACTCAAGGAGTATCACCTAATATCTGCAAGACTTTTTCACAAACAGTTTTGTTTTTTTAGTTTTGGTTATAGGCATTGGAAAAAATAGGAGTAATAGCTTGACCAGCCTAGAGGCAAGGAATTAAGGATAGAAGCTGTTTAGTGGCCTAGTTTTTCACCTGAACCAGCTCCTTTTCAGCAGTAATTATTAGTATTTGTTGGCTTTTGTTAACAAATTAGTAACTGTTAATTAACCTTGGATGGTAA
Organism: Dapis purpurea BLCC-M126; assembly: GCF_050015975.1. NCBI lineage: Bacteria > Bacillati > Cyanobacteriota > Cyanophyceae > Oscillatoriales > Microcoleaceae > Dapis > Dapis purpurea. Next base: position 81,158 of record NZ_JBNHER010000102.1, read on the forward strand.
AGCTACTTTTAAACCTATATTTCAACTCAACAACTCAACTAATATATTATTTAGCAGTTACTCCGATTGTTAAGTTCTATTTCACCCTTGTGCCTCTATTTCCAATTTTGGCTTGGCATCGATAGCTGAAGTTAATGATGGTACAGGCATATTTTTTATTTCCCAGACTTTAATTAGTATGAGATATTCGTAGAAAGCTTGCAAGGTACACCAAGCTAATCCAGCTTGGCCATCAAGACATCCTCTGAGAAAAATATACATATATATAAAGCGAACTATTGGTCTCAAGGGTAAGCGCAGGGAAAAGTCTTTGAGGGCGCGTCGTCTCTCTACTTCAGAACCACCAAAAAATAGGTTTTTCCAAGAGATGCTTCCTGTTTCTAGTTGTTTAACTGTTTCGTTCGCTTCATCTGTAGAATAACGATTGTGCTTTTCTATCCAACGGGAAATACCTTTACTACAGGTATAGTGGGGATAAGTTTCTTGCAAAAAACTTGTAGGGCCATCACACTCTTCTCGTTCTGTGTGACCATAGTCGCTAAACCAAACTTTATCCTTGCGAAATAGTCGCATCTGGTAGCGGGGATATTGGGTGCTGTAGCGAATCCAACTTCCCATAAATAATACTCGTTCTGCAACGTAATACCCAATGTATTCTTGACTTTGGATTGTTTTTAGGCATTCGTTAAATAGCTCTGGGGTCATCCGTTCATCCGCTTCTAGGATATAAACCCACTCATATTTGGCCGGAACTTCCTGTAACATCCATGTTCGCTGTCGTCCATGGCTTTCAAATTTGTGTTGGACTATTTTTACAGGATAAGATTGGGCTATTTCTATAGTTCTATCGCTACTCAAGGAATCAACTATTATAATGTCATCTGACAGCATTGCTGACTCAATACAAGCAGCGATATCTATTTCTTCATTGTAAGTCAGTATATAAATTGAGAACATTCGATGAATTTTAGTAATTGCTCTTTGTTGACATCTTCCCGACGCTGCTCTCACGATACAGGGCGGGATTCCCTAACATCCCTAGTAGGAAGCTTTCTGTTGCCTCTTGCAGAGGAGCTGCCTCCTGCGGAGGAGCTACGCTAACGCTAACGCTTTTCATGTCGCGTTTGCGTTAGCATTCCGTAGGAAAGCGAAACATAGCACCTGCCTTCCGTGATTTACTCTCTTCAGGTCTTACAGTCGCTCTACAGACAAGCCAGGGCAGTCTCGGGGGTTTCCCCAATGAGTGACTGGCGCTAACACTAGTAGCCCAGCAGCCAAAATGTTTATTGCGGCGTTTATGTCCCTATCATGGTGAATGTCACAGGACTGACAATCCCATTCTCTGATATTTAGAGGTAATTTTTCCACTACATAACTACAATTAGAACAACGTTTAGAACTGGGAAAATATCGGTCAATTTTTATCAATTCTCTTCAGTACCATTTGGCCTTGTACTCTAATTGCCTGATTATTTCTGCCCAATTAGCGTCACTACTGACCCCTCTTGCTCCCCTCCTGGGAGGGGATGAGGGTGGGTTGTGGTTTTTGACCATATTCTTAAATGCTAAGTCCTCAACTACAACAGTTTGATTTTCCCTGATGAGTTGGGTAGTCAGTTTATGGGTATAGTCTAGCCTTGAATCTTTAATTTGGGTGTGTATTTTTGCTAATTTTAGCCGTGCTTTTTGATAGTTATTGGAACCTTTAGTCTTATAGTTGAATGATTTTTGAGCTAACCTTAGTTTTCTGTGTAATTTGTTTAAATTCTTCGGGTTAGCTACTTTTTCTCCTTCAATGATAGTTGATAGGCAATTGATTCCTAAGTCAATACCTACTTGTTTTCGGACCTAGCAAATTTTCTTGCTGCTTAGTTGGGTAAAACCTAAATTTGTAGGCTTTTTCAAACATTTAAATTATTATTTATGCAATATTTACATTTTAATAAATAGTCTGTAAAACCTCAAGATTTATTGGTTTTTATCAATCCCCCCTATGCTTTTTGAAAGGGGGAATAAAAAGAAGAATGGAGATCGCGGGTCTTCAACCAAAGTTGAAATGAAGATAAAATTGGGTAATTAAATTAAATAGGTATCCAATTCGTAGGGCATTGAGCATAAGGTTTAAGTTTACACTTATATCTATAATAATTTGCTCTTACTGCTTTTCCTAATTATTAAAGTCATCTCTATTATTGTGAGATATTACTTTGTAATTATCTAGCAGGATTTTGACGACGCCCTTTACCTTTAATAATTCCCATATTTTTTAATCCTGTCCAACCAATCATAATATAGCCTACTGCTAAAAGTAAGCTGCTAAGACCTGTTCTGAGACTAGATTTAAAAGAATTTCTATTAGCCTGCTCTTCTAATTCTTGCTTACGACTACGAATTCGAGTTAAAAGCTGATTTGGTAATTGTTCTGCTTGACGATTCAGAAATTCATCGATAGCTTGAGGATTATCTTTTGATTGTTCTAGTAAGCTTTTTACTTGACTTGGTAATTGTTCATTTTCTAATGCTTCATTTAACCTAGTTTCATCTGCTAGTAAATTAGTAATTTGATTTTTTAATTGACTTCGCCTTTGCTGGATCTGATTTTTAAATTCACTACTACCAATACGAGCTTCTAGTTGTGTTTCTGCTTGGCTTGCTTGCTGATCTATGCGTTGAATAGCCTCAGCCCTTGCTTGACTTGTATTATTTAAGTGGACAGGAAATAGTAATAGATACACCAGTCCTAATAAGCTAGCTAGTAAAAGTGCCCAAAATCTCAAATCTAATATTGACGGTGTTGAAGTATCTTGAAGGCCAGAATTACTGCTTACCCAGTAGCCTGTGACTAATAAGGCCATTCCTACCATAGGAATGATCCCCCGATCTACTATTTGGGTCGCTAGACCAATTTGCCATGCTCTACTACTGATGTTAAATGGAATTGATAAAACTATAAAGTCAAGTAGAGAGGACAAAATCATAATTACTCCTACTATCGTAAGAGTCTTAGAAGCTATTGAGGAATATTGACGGATATTTGTTGCTTTCATGGGATTCTTCTGAGTTCTAAGTTATAGTTCACTGGATATAGTGGGTCTGAAATGTTGAGGATGCACTCTATTGCTGATGGCGGAAATATATTTTCCCGATCTGATAAATAGCAGTCTGTTTTTACAATTATGACAGAGTTGAACCATAGTCCATCAGACTTTTTGTCTTTACTCAGGACTTACTCACTCAAATCCAGAAACTTTTTTTTTCCTAGATTTTGGTTGTTTAAACCAAAAATTTTTCCTAGCAACCGGGTTTCTCATGCGTCAGTCCTATTTACTATTATTTTTAAATTTATGGGACAGAACCATCTATTGTACAATGCTAGCCTATAATGGATTAAGTTAAACCTGTTCTTGAGAAATCTGATTTTGTTGATTTACTATACTATTTTAAAGGTCTAATGTTTTTTCTTGTTTAACCATATCGTCTTGACTTTTTTAGACTAAAATTTACTAATATTCAAATAAGTTAAACTAAGATTTAAAACAAAACATTAAAAAGAATATTGATTTTTGTAAAAAATTACTAAAAATCAAGAATAAATTAAATAAATTAAATAAATTACAGCAAAATTAATAGTTGTAAAAGTTGCAATTGTCATATTTAAAGCCAAACATCAATGCAAACATTAATAAATATATGACTTACCGATGATAACCCGGTTACAATGAGAAATCTTTGGTTTAAATAATAGACATCTACTATAAAAAAAAACTTGGTTTCCGTATTAGGTATACTTAAGTCCTGTAAATATAAATTAAGTCCTGTAAATATAAACAATATTATTAATATGATATTAATGATAATGGGGAAATTGGGAGGATTCAATTAGTAGTGAAAGAAAAATTAGGAAATGATCAAAAGAAAAAAATATTAATTGTAGATGATGAAGATAGTTTGAGAAATCTTCTCAAGCGACACCTGGAATTTCAAGGATATGAAGTAACAGATGCAAATTCTGCTTTAGATGCACTATCAATACTGGAACAACAAGAACCTGATTTAATTGTTTCAGATATAATGATGCCAGAAATGGATGGTTTAGAATTTTGTCAACGTTTACGAGCTAGTAATTTAGGTCAGTTAATACCTTTTATATTTTTGTCTAGTAAGGGAGAATTAGAAGACAGAATTATAGGCTTATCTATGGGGGCAGATGATTATATAAATAAGCCTTTTGAAATGCGGGAGTTAGTAGCAAAAATTGAGGCTCAATTAGCTCGTTCTAGTCGGATTTCTTTGGAAATGAAGCGGCTTACTGAAGAGTATATGGCAAAAGTACAACCTGAAGCAGCTCCTGAACCACTACCTCTAACTCCAGCAGAAGAAAGGGTATTTTGGGAAGTTGCTCAGGGCTTGACAAATAAGCAGATTAGCGATCGCTTGTTTATTAGTCCTCGAACTGTACAAACTCATTTGAGTAAAATAATGAGAAAGCTAAATTTAGAAAATCGTTCTCAGTTGGTTCGTTATGCTTTTGAACATGGACATAAACCACCTACTGAAGAAGACTTGTAAATATTAAAAAATGGATTCCCAAAAACTGATTCCTGGTATCTATAATTTGACCCAACTAGAACAGCTAATTAATTCTCAACCCAATTTTTGGCGACCTTTAGTATTTACAAATGGATGCTTCGACTTAGTTCATTGTGGACATATTCGCTATTTATGCGCAGCTAAGTCTATGGGGCGATCGCTCGTAGTAGGATTGAATAGCGATCAATCAGTTCAAAATATTAAGCCCCAACAAGAGGGATATCCTATGAGGCCAATTGTCCCAGAATACCAACGAGCTGAAGTTTTAGTAGCTCTGAAACCAGTTGATGGAGTAGTAATTTTTAATGAAACTACTGCTACTAATGTTATAGAACGGCTTAAACCGGATATTTATGTTAAGGGTGGGGATTATTCTATCGAAACATTGCCTGAAGCTCCAAAAGTTAAAAGTTATGGTGGTAAAATCTCTTTAGTTCAAATAGAAGTTCCGACTTCTACTAGTGCAATTATTAATCGTATTTTACACCATCAATAAATAATGATAATTCTCAATTAATTCCAAGCATTGAAATACATAATAATTTTATGACAGAATCAAATATTAATTCTACAGAAAACGCTTCATTAAATATACCTGAACTTCAGTCTCAATTAGAATCTGGTTCCGAAAAAAAACAGTTACAGGTAATTCCTAGTTTAGCAGAAACAGGGGGGCAAGGTTTAGAGATTCTCATGGAATTTTTGCAAAATAAAAAATCAGATTCACCTACTATAGTCGAGGGAAAAATATATCAAGTTTTGCGTCAAGTAAATTCATCGAAAGTTAATGAATTTATACAGAAACATTTTCCTCTAGGAGTTGTGCCAATCAATTCAGGATCTAATATTGATTATACTCACTTACAAATAAAATTAGCTCATCAAGATTTTTTAGAAGCTGATAAATTAACTATGCAAAAATTGTGTGAATTAGCAGGAGAAGCAGCAACACAAAGAAAATGGCTTTATTTTTCAGAGGTAGATAGTATTCCAATTCCAGATATGCAAACTATTAATGCTATGTGGTTAGTTTATTCGGAAGGAAAATTTGGCTATTCTGTACAGAGAGAAATTTGGTTGGGAGTAAACAAAAATTGGGATAAGTTACTACCAAAAATAGGCTGGAAAAATGGTAATACTTGGACAAGATATCCTAATGAATTTACCTGGAATTTGACTGCGCCAAAAGGTCATTTACCTCTATCTAATTTACTGCGTGGAGTACGAATGTTTTCTTCTATATTATCTCATCCAGCTTGGTCTAAGTAGAGTCTGCTGAAAACTCAATATTTAGGGTTGATAGTAGCTAATAGTTATACAATTATTTAACTAAGTAGCTAAACAAAATTATTTACCTATTCCAATTATATGTAATATTTACAGGATAATCAATTCAGCTTGACTAAGTGTGTAATTAATTTTGTGTACCTGCTGACATTCCTTTACTACCTTTTCTGACATTGATATCCATTATTTTTGATAGCATAAAAATTGTTTATTGGCTTTAGTAAATCTTTAATAATTCTTCCCTTTTCATCTTAGTTCGTTATGAGTATTTCCAGTTATCAGTTGTCAATTGTCAAATTTTATTTAGCAACCCCTAAATAAAAATTTTAGATAAAATAGCGATCGCTTCTAATTAATTATGATTGAAAAATGTTAGATTTTAAGACTAGTTTAATTCAAAACCAACTAGAAAAAGAGGAAATTTATTATCAACGTTGGTTAGTTTTAAGAAAGCCAATGAATATGGAAAAAGGAACAGAAAAAGATGAGTATGATGATGATGATGATTCTCTACATTTTATTGCTGTTTGTGAGGAAAAAATTATTGGTTCAGCTAGACTGCGACAATTATCTACAAAATTAGGAAGTATTGCATATCTTGCAGTTTTACCTGAATTTCAATCTCAGGGAGTAGGTACAGCTTTAATCAAAAAAATTATTGAAATTGCCAAGCAAAAACAACTAGAATCTTTGAGAGTAATGACTCGTATTAGTGCCTATCAATTCTATAGAAGAGTAGGCTTTATGGAAACTGATGAAGTATTCCAATTTTTAGGAATACCCCACAAATTTATGTACTTTAACTTGCTTTCTTCCGAGTAATAGGCATTGCCTCAGCAATTTTACGTTCAATTTTGAATTTAAGATTGTTTATGTAATACTTGGTAAATTCGGACTCTTTAGTTGCACCGCAAGAACCTTTGAGCTGAACAGTTTTACTTTCATCTTTAACTAGCTTTGCTTGACAAATATATGTAGAATTATTTGGTTGAAGTACTGCTAATTCAGTTTTAATTACTGTTTTATCGGAATTTATATCCAAATGTAAAAGATTAATTTCATGCTCGAACCATTCCCAACCGTGGCGGAGCATAAGTTCTCTTTCCAATACTTGAATAGAAGTTGGCAAAATTCCCCATCCTCGATATACTCTTTTCAATGACTGAATACAGCCAGCTCGTAGTAATATTGAACTAAAGGATTCTCTATTGAGTAAGCCATAATATCTACCATCAGGAAAGTCTATCATAGTAGGTGCAAATCTATGACCACCAAAGTGACTTGCTTTCCAAATTCTTGTATTTTTTAAACCTAATTGAGAAATAGTTTTTTTAGCTTCCGTATAAAACGGATTACCATATTTAGCACAACACTTATCATGGCTACCATGAGTACAAACTAATATATCTCTTGTTTGAGGATTTTGAGTCTTAGTATCTAAATTATCCCCCGCTAAATATTTTTGAATAATTGGAGCTATTTTTTCAGGATGGTCTACGTCAAACTCATATTTTTTATAACCATTGATAAATGAGCTTTGCTCTTTTTCATAGATTAAAATCTTTCTGTTATTTTGTCTGTAATTTTGATTTTGAGTAATCAGTAAAAATCTGACTGACAATTTAGATTTATTGACTGATGCCATCAAAACCTCTAAATTTTCTGGGAGAAAACGAGATTCAAAAGCATTATATTCCCAAGGGTAAGGACATTCTATCAGTATATATACTGAATAATTTGTACCACTCCCAATAATATCTTCATCTGCTTTTCGGCAAGCATCAGCACAAAAAAATGTATTCATGTTTAAACTCCAGATTATACAAAAATAACTCTTTCATTAACTAGCTTCAATAACATTGGTATAATGTTTCTTTAAAAGTTCTAATTAGGTAGATAGATTAGTAGATATTTATCTAGCAAATGCCTTGGAACTAAATATATTTTTAACTTGATATTATGACACTACTCTAATAGACAATTATTTACTAAAAACTATAATTTGATATTCATCGTATTTATCTCCTTAATAAACATCAGTATAAGAAAATTTATTCATGTTTTAACTCCAAACTCTCAAAAAATAGCTCTTTAATTAACTATTTTCAATAATATACAAAGCACATCTATTTAGCACTCAGATTAAACCAGACAATTTATGGGATATTTACCAGTAAATATTTCTCAATCAAATAAGTTTTAACTTGATTTTTTGCTACTCGTAGAATATATAATTTTGTGGTGGAGACTAGATTTTTATATTCATAATATTTACCTCCTTAATAAACATCAGTGCTAAAAAATATATTCCTATCTAAAACCCTGATTCTACAAAAATAACTCTTTCACTGACTAGCTTTGATAACATGGGTATAATATCTATTTCCCAGTCATAGTCAGGAAGCAAATTTATGACATCTTTTCCAGTAAATATTTCTTGACTAAATAAATTTTTTACTAAATATTCTGGCACTCCTCTAATAGATACTTCTTTACCAGAAACTAAAATTTGATATCCATCATCATCAGCCATTTTGGAAATTTTTAAACGTTGAAACTGAGAGACTTTAAATTTAGTATCAACGCCCCTATGAAAAATATGAAATCCAGCTTGATATGGTAAGTTATATTGCTCAACAGGTTTTTCTAAACCATCCAAGTATTTATTATATTCTTCGCTAATATTGTTATTATTGATATACTCTGTTAAGTCTTGAATTAAATTTTCAACACCGACATTAAAAGAAGTCTCATCTATTCTTAAAGGTAGACTTCTTCTCCACTCTTCTCTGTATTGTAATTGACCAATTAACCATTCTAATAAATCTACACCTGTTCGACACTGAACACCTAAAGTAAGATGAATAGATGGTTCCTCTTTTGTCAGTGCATAATGCCAATGTCCGCGAGGTATATAAAGTACATCTCCTGGATGTAAAATACAACTTAAATATGCCTCTTCTTCGGGTGGTGTCAAAGAAGATGATTTTTGATTTGGCAATGGATATTTGAACGTGTCAGTATAGACATACCATTGCTTACTTCCTTCTACTTGTAAAATAAATACATCGTGAGTATCGTAGTGCTTAGAAAATCCTTTTTTACTAGACCAAGAACAATAAGCATTGACTTGAGTTGGGTATCCTAACTCATAGTTAAGTTTTGAAGCAAATAAAGAAACTTCTGGAACCCTTTTATGGATTTGGTCTAGGATTAAGGTCGCACCTTTCTGACACCATTGGGTAAGATTTCTATTTTCCTTTGCCTCCAGAACTTTTCCATCAAATGCAAGGCGCAGATCGGGATATTCTATTTGATGAAAGTTCAATAGATGGTTGAGTTTTTCCCATGAAAATAGGTCTGTAAAATTTCTCTGTCCTTTACTAGAGATAGCGATCGCTTTCCTAGTCCAGTTATTTTGTAGAAATTCTTCTTGGTCTAGTGGTTGTATTAAATGTGTTAGACATGACATAATCGAGAATCTTTTCTATTAATTTTTGATATTTATAGGATAAGATTGTTAAGTTAAGAATTTTTCCAGTACATTATAGATTTATCAAAACTTACCTTTGCCTTAACTTGTCTATAAAATAAATTTTGTTGTCAACTGAATCCTATTATTTTATAGGTGGGTTTATTCAGGAATTATTAATTTTCTTATATTAACAAATACCTCAATTAACGGGGACACTTTATCACCATAAGCAACTAATTATTTTGATTTTTTTCTCTTAGCTTGAATACATCTCAAAACTACTGCTATTATTACTCCTATCAAATTAGTTAAAGTTTTATATTCTGAGATTTGTATGTCAGTATATTTATAAATAAAGGGGTGAAGCTTTTACCATTATATTTTTCAGTTGTCACCTGTTCAAACTTACATGGCTAGTTAAGATAGGAATAATAGGTAAATCTTAACCCCTCTAAACATTTAAGACAAAAATTCAAATACTTAAATGTTTAACTATTAATTAATGATGACGGTCGCCACCATCTGCGTCAAAGTTACGGTCGCCACCATCTGCGTCAAAGTTACGGTCACCACCATCTGCGTCAAAATTTAATGCTGTTTCCCAGTTTTTGCCTAGTGAATTTTGTAGAATATCTTTTACCTCTACCTGAATTTTACTAGGCCGAGCTTGCTGAACATCAAATTCTTTTGACATACTAATATCTCCCTTTTGAACTAGACTTATTTTCAATAACTTCTTATAGACTGAAGTTAAGAATTAGTATATATTAAGTTCCTTAATTTATGCAATAGTTGAGAAAAATTTTTAATTATTTGAGATTATATGGTTTCTAGTCAAGAGTTATTCAAAATACCCAAGACTAAGTTTCACAAATTTTACTAGTAACTTCAGTCATAATTATCGGCAAGTATTAAAGGATAAAAAAAATCAGGAAGATGAATTATATTATAATTAAAACCTAAAGTCATACTAACTCTGTTTCAAAAAAATCTATTTGTCAAATCTCTAGTTATCAGGCATAAGAAAAATTTTGACTTTTTTATAGGCTCTATTAGATACTAACTAAATTCATATAAAGTATAGTTATACTGTTTCACGGAAGTCAAAAGTCATGCATTAATAAGCTAAGAAGCATTTTAAATTCGTCTTAGCAAGTAAGAATTCAGAAGGGTTTTGATTCTAACTAGGCACAGAACAATAACTCTTTGCAATGCACACCAGCTTATTTTGTAGAATCAAAACTTTGACACTACAGTAATTTCCTCAGATTACTTCACATATATGCTTTAAAACTATTTATGACATCTTTAAAGTGAATTGGTATTAGAATAAAAAAGGAATGACAAAAATAGGGTACTAAGAATTAGGCAGTGGGAAGTTACAGAAAACTCCCATATTTAATACTTCTCTATTGCTAAATCAAGGTCTCCTTTAACTACTCAAGCAGTCTAATTTATGTAGAAGCATTTTCTGAAACTGCTATTCTTGAGGTCGGTTTGGTACTTAGTTATAGATACTTAATAATGGAGTTAAACCTAGTAGCATTTTAGAGAATTATTATATATTTTGTATAAGTTATTATCTATAATTTATCAATATTGTCGGATAAAATCTTTATCCACTCAATGAGGGTAGGAAGTTAACAATGCCAGGAAAAGTAATAATCAGCACTAAAACCAATAACTGAAGTAGAATAAACTGAATAGCACCTCTATATATTTCACCAGTAGTCACCTCTGAAGGTGCTACACCTCGCAAGTAAAATAGAGCAAAACCAAAGGGAGGTGTTAAAAAAGATGCTTGGAGATTAGCTCCCAAGATAACACCATACCAAACTAAGTCAATACCAAGTTGTTGTGCAACAGGTACAAATAAAGGTACAACAATAAAAGCAATCTCAAAAAAGTCAATAAAAAAACCAAGAAAAAAAACTATTGCCATACTGACAATTAAAAAACCAGTCGTACCACCAGGAAGATTAGAAAGTAAGTCAAACATAAAGCGATCGCCTTCCACTCCTCGAAAAACTAGACTAAAAGCAGTTGACCCCAAAAGTATAAACATCACCATAGTAGTTGTACGGAGAGTTACATCACATACATTTCTTAAGGAAGTCCAACTAAATTTACCTTTAAAAATAGCAAGAGTGATCGCCCCTACACATCCTACAGCACCAGCTTCTGTCGGTGTAGCAATACCAAAAAATATACTACCCAAAACCAATAAAATTAATAGTAATGGTGGAATCATTACAGTTAGCACCCTTAGCCCTAGAGTTTTCCCTCCAATTTTTCGTACTTCTGCTGGTAAAGCTGGAGCTAAGTCTGGTCGTATAAAAGAAACAATCAAAACATGAAGAGCAAAAGTTCCTGCCATTATTAAACCAGGCAAAATAGAACCAATAAACAGATCGCCGACAGAAATTCCCAGTTGGTCTGCCAATACTACCAAAACCACACTAGGGGGAATAATCTGACCTAAAGTCCCTGAAGCCACAATTACACCTGTAGCCAACTCTTTGTTATACCCATACCGCAACATAATAGGTAAAGAAATTAACCCCATTGCCACTACAGTAGCAGCAACTACACCAGTAGTAGCAGCTAAAAGAGCGCCCACAAGAACAACTGCCAGAGCCAAACCACCCCTAACTCGACCAAACAATATTCCCATAGTTTCGAGTAGTTGTTCTGCAATGCCAGATTTTTCCAACATTGCTCCCATAAAAATAAAGTATGGTATAGCCAACAAAGTATAGTTAGCCATAATGCCAAAAATTCTTTGGGGCATTGCAGTGAGAAATATAGGGTCAAAAACTCCTAAACCAATACCTATTAAACCAAAGATTATTGCTACTCCACCTAGGGAAAAAGCTACAGGATAACCAAAGGAAAGTAAAACTAATGCTCCTACAAACATTAATGGACCAAGGAATTCAGATTCAAAACTCAGACTCATGAGACTCCTGATAGGGGGCTAATTTACCTGTAAAGACCGCAAAATTTTTAATTGCTTCAGAAATTCCTTGAAGAAATAATAATACGAAGCTAACTATAATCATTGTTTTGATTGGGTAACGGGGTAATCCACCAGGATCAGGAGAATTTTCAAGGATAGCCCAGGAATTTAAAACAGCACCCCAGGAAACTATCACTACAATAATGCTGAAGGGGATTAAGAACAATATTGTACCAATTAGGTTAGCTAGAGCTTTTCTTTTGGGACTCCACTTAGTATAAAAAATGTCTACACGAACGTGTTCATTATGTTTGAGAGTATAAGCTCCACCTAGGAGAAAAACCAGGTCAAAAATATACCACTGAATTTCTATAAAAGCGTTGGAAGTTAAGTTTTGACCAATGCTTCTACCTAGATAGCGTCCAATCACATTCCAAACACCAACTAAGACCATTAGTATGACTAAACCATAGGTTAGACGTCCAATTAGCTCATTCAAATTATCAATTATCCGGGACAGACGTAGGAGTATTTGCAATAGTCCTCCTCACTATAGGTTGAAAATTAAGATTGTGGACATTCGGCTGGACTTCAGTTAATTTTATCTCTCATTAGAATAACCTGTGGAGCACAAGGAGATAAAAATCCATATCTAAAAGCTTAAATAAAAAATGGACTTCTTGTTGAAGGATTTTTCCTGCTACAAAATTTTTTTTTGTAATTTTCTAAATCATCAAAAGCTTGCTAGTCAATACATGTAGCCTTTGTATGTCAACCTTAAAATCCTGTTTCCGGAAAAAAATGTAGAAAAGGGGTTGACACATCAAGATAGAGTTGCTAGAT
>NZ_JBNHER010000103.1:0-5057 GCF_050015975.1 Dapis purpurea BLCC-M126
CTGGAGATAGATACAGCCTTAGCGTGGTTTTCTGTACAGTTGCTACTCAAACCCCTTTTAATAGGTTTTTAACTGCTTGGTGTTGTTGATCTAAATGCTTAATTTTTAAGTCTTTGAGTTCTCTGGGGTTGCCATTCTGTTTGACCAAGATATCTGAGTCGATATCCTCAAACCATGTAGCAAGACCCAGCTTTTCATTCTTGGCATTAGCTCCGTAACCAAACTGAACTGGGTATCTTCCAGCACTATGGTCAAACAAGTTTAGTGTAGTACCCTCATAGCTTCCTAGACCTGTTAAGGTAGACTTTGATGTATCAATATCAAAATATTTCCACTTATCAGCTTGATCTTTGGCAAAACTCTTACTAACTTGTTCTGTTTTCTGACCGCCCCAGCCTTCTCCATTTGTTCCTTTTCCTCTGAATGTAAAGGTAAGATCGACTTCAAATTGTCCTGAATCTGCTGTATCGCTATCATTGTCCTGAATATAGCCTAGTAGACGAGCACCATCAATCTTGCCATTTTCATCTTCATCAAATGTATAGAATAAAGCATCCCCATACCAGTGATAATATTTGCTATCACCATCGTTTCCAGAAAACCAGAAAGCATGTTGTCCATTTGCATAATCTTCTGCTAGGAAATATTCTAATACTTCATCGTTAGAATGTATACCCATATCCTTGAAGGCATCAGTATTTACATTATTTGTTTTATCTAGTGTTTGCAATACGAGTGCTGCTGCTTCTTGCGCCTGCCCTAATGTACCTAAAGCTACGGAACCTAAAACAAATGCAGTAGTTAATAATTTAGATTGAGTTGTCTTCATCTGCTTTCTTTATTTGGAATGTGCGTTGTTTAACTAAACTCAATATAACTAAACCAAATGGCTAATAGGTGAATAAACGATAAAGATTTGCATAAGTTTGAACAAGGTCATCAAGACAAGACTCAAAGCCTTGCCATACTTAAGGTTTAATCTATTTATAGGGAGGGAAATATAAGCTTAACTCCGTGGATACAGCGATAAATTATCACCTAATCCCGCAAAATAACCCCCTTAAAATTGGTTGATTTGCCACCATTGCAATACATTATGGAAAAAAGATTGCTGGACAAGAATTCGTGAAAGTATTATCAAGAAGGAGTTTATGCAAAATCACATCCTAAATTAGAGCAGGTAAAATCCGTGCTAATATTTAGGAAATATTTCCTAGCAACATATCAATTCAGTGCGATCGCGTAGCGTGCCAGAGGCATATCGCTGCTATCCCTTTGGCCTTTCAGTTGTCATGGCCAGAGAGAGCTGCATTAGAGAATAAACAGGACTTACGCAAAACCTAGATCATTAATGTCATTGAGACCATAGGAAGCAATCTCAAACCCTGACATTTCGTTGAAATTGTATTGAACTATAATTGCATCTACGATAAATTTCTATAATTGGGTTTGTCCTGTAGGTATTTTAGGAGAAGCATATTATTAATTTTATCTATACTTCTAATACATATCAAGTTATCAGGCATATTAACAGTAGGCCACATACAATATTTCTCCTTTAGAAAATAGATATAGCAACTTTTCATCTTTATTTTTATCTCTACAAATCAATCTATTTTCTTCTCCTCAAAAAAAGGTTTCGGTATTTATTTAAGTAATATCACTTAACCACTACAAAAAAGTAAGCCATTTAACGTATATTTAGATTATTTTCATCAGTATTATCACTATTTTTTTTAAGTTATTCTAATAAAAATAGATCGTTGAAAATACATATTTATGTTGTTTTCGTAAAGATATCCCTTTATCTATTGCATTTTTCAGAAAAGTTGTGCATCATAGTAAATGAAAGGTAAGCAAGCAGAACTAAAAAAAAATATCCGGATTCTGCTCTATTATTCTAGAAGTTAAAAATTACAACAAAACAAACAAGGACAATAATTAAGATGAAAAGCGTATTATCCACTGTATTAGCTACTTCTTTAATGAGCATTGGGTTGGTTGGTGTTTCCGCTACAGATGCTTTTGCTAAGGGTGGTCCCAACAAGAGTGATGACAGCAGCACCTCCGTATCTTGCGAGAATATGTTTAACGTGGACAACGTTTACAGTAATATAGCCCCCTACACAGGTACCTATCTAGGCTGCGAACGTGGTACTACCAAAAATGACTCGAATAGTCAAAGTGAAGTTGAAGGTTTGAGCTTATGGGACAACGAAGTAACATCAATAGGTTGGGATAACAAAGACCTCTATAAAATAGATGTTGACTCCGAGTATAATAATGGTCCTACGAGCGTAGAATCCAATTTATTGAATTATACGCTAGACATTGTTGGAGGAGGAGGCGGAAGCGAGGGAACAGTAACATTTGATGAAAATGTTAACTACCAATTCGCAATGGTTCTCAAAACAAGCACAGAATGGAGCGCTTACTTCTTTGATGGTATCGAAAAAGGTACAGTTTTAGACTGGAATACTATGGGAGTCGCCCTTGATGGCAGCGGAAACGCAGGTAAAGGTTTGTCTCATATATCCTTCTATGTTTCCGATGTATACGTTGATCTCAACAACAACATGAATTATGAACCAAAAGTGCGCGTGCCAGAACCTAGCAGCATTGCAGCTTTAGCATTCATCGGTGGTGGAATGTTCCTTTCCCGTCGTCGTCAGTCTCACTAAGAAATTTCTTTGAACTATAATTGCATCTACTATAAATTCTAAAGTTAGAAAAAATGATATTCCCATAACTGGGATTCTCCTAAAAACTCAACAGGAGAATACCAGTATTTTTTTTGTTTGTATATTCATAGTAGTAGTGCGTCTAGACTAAAATTGTGGGTAAAACCTAACCCCGTAACCCCATTCCCTACAAGGGAAGCGGGAGTTTCTCCCCTCTCCTTGTAGGAGTTATGCTTTATAAACATCTTTCTTAACATAAAATTTGACACGCATAGAGAAGTTATGTATTTGCTATTCAATGCAGATTTCAGGAGAGTAAACCTATTTATAGCGGTTTTCACAAAGGTAGACTACAAAATTTATTGTTATTAATTTAGAATGCACGAATTCAGAATTCAGAATTATTAAATTAAGGGATAGTATAAAAAACTTCTGCTTTCTGGCTTTAAGTAAAATCTCTGTACTCTATGTTAATGAAAACTGCTATAATTAGAGGTTTTTCTCCCCCCATCGCCCCATCTCCCCATCTCCCCATCCCCCCATCTCCCTATCAGAAAAGAGTTTATAAGGGATAGTTGGGGGAGAGGTCTTAATTGACTCGCTCTTTACCCACATTTTCAAGCTAGACGTCCTAGTAGTTCTAGTGTTGAACAGTTGTCATTGCGACGAAAGAAAGTAATCTCCGCGCACCTCTGAGATTGCTTCCTTTCACTACGTTCCAGTCGCAATGACTTGGGTATGGTAATTATCAAAATTCTATATAACAGATAACAGACTGACACAGTTAATGAACTTGCATTAGATTATTGGTGTAGGGGGGCAGGTTTATCTGAATAATAGTGAATTGAGAAAAACTATTATGACTCCTAATATCATGTCCGGATAATTAGTGATAAAAAAACTTTCTTCTTTTTATACTTTCTTTCTCCTCTCTTCCCTCCTGACTCCTGTCTCCTGACTCCTGACTCCTCCCCGATTTATTTATAACTATTCAACCGGACATGATATAACTCCTCCAAATATAATACTAAAAAACCCAATTTCCTCCTTGAAACTGGGCTTTGACTACCGCACTTAAATATTATTCAGAAATTAACTGCAAACAACATAAAAAATAAATAATTTAAAATCAGAAATAGATTTTAACAATACCTAGTAATATCCTCTCCACAGACATCTGCTAGAAAACTTAAAGCTCTAAATCTTAATCCGATAAATTGGTCGTACAAAGGATTAAGTTTACACATAGGAGGAATGTGGAAAAGTAGATGTCCGAATAGTTTTATATCTCTCTCAAAAGGACATTGAGCTGGAATTAATTGACATAACCAATGTGCCATTTTTGGACTATTTATTTCTACACCATCAAGATATCTTCTAATTGGTTGTAGTAGCTTATCTAAGTAGTTATGAGGAGCGGGAGCAACTTCTGGTGAAATACTTGTAATGGAACTCATAATCAGATAATCCTATATAAATTCAACTCTATCAATATATATACTTTAACTTTTATGTCACCCCATTGCATAGTTAAATTGGCCTATTTTGACAAACTTTCACAATAACTTTAATTTTTTCCCCTACTATTGTGAAGATTCGATTAAGTATTTTAATTTGTGTTTCAAATTACAGGCTTTTATTAAAAAAATTTGTTAATGCAGACATTAAATGATTGAAACTAAAAAAAGAATTATTATCTATAAAAATTAGCAAAATGTTCAGTAAATTTGCATAAAAAAATAATTATAAAAAAACTTCAATTAAGCAAATTGTTATCTAATATACTGAAGTTTAATTCTATTACATTATTTGGAAAAATATGTTGATCTAAATCACAATAATATAGAGACTTTCTATGGAAAGTCCCTACAAAAGTTAAAAAAAAGCTTATTAATTTGCTGGAGATATTTAAGTAGGTAGGTCTAAATTAAATGTTGAAAAAATTGCAGGGGCGGGTGTATTCCAAAGGCTGGACATAAGGGCAATGTAGTCTATTACAGCCCTTTTCAGTTGAGTAGACCACTAAACTCATTGTTAGGAGTCAGTAGTCAGTAGTCAGTAGTCAGGAGTCGTAGGGGCGATTTCCGTTTGTCATGCCCTCGTTCTTCAAATTATGACTGATTGAAAACTGCTATGGCATTTAGCGTTCCGCACAACTTCGTTTTGCTAGCGCAAAGCTCCGCTAATGGCTAAGAGCCGACATGAAAAACGCTGCGCGACATGAAACACCGAGCGTGGCGTCAGCCGTATCACTCAAATTACTGAAGATGATGCCGTGGGTTGATTTAAAGATTCTGGTTTATTCATATTAAAGCACTACGCATTACAGCGCTTTTCAGTTGAGTAGACCACAAAACTGTTGTAGGAGTAATGAGT
>NZ_JBNHER010000104.1:0-2195 GCF_050015975.1 Dapis purpurea BLCC-M126
GGGAACGGAGACCTCGGCATCCCATCCTAACGGACTGCTCCGCTTTCCGACCGCTTTTTCCTCTTGAAAGAGGAGGCTTTAAACCTGAATTATTTAATTAATAATTAATAATTAATAATTATTCGGTAAAGAGGCGAGTCAATGAATACCTCTCCCCCAACCCCTCTCCTTCCAGGAGAGGGGGGAGGTTTTAGCCAGAATTTTAGTCTAGACGCGCTAGTAGTTTCAGATAAGGAACGTCTATAGTACCCACTCTCACGCTTCCACTTTTTGCCTCTACCTTTCGTATTTGTTTTAGGTTTTCATCTCTCGTATACGGTGGTGCTTTAAAGTTACCATGTTGCCATAGAAGCGCGTCTTTTCGCGGTGTCATTGTCACTATTGTCCCCCTTTTGGCTGGCAACATCATAGCATTTATGCTTTTCATAAGCACCATCACCTGAAACCTGAGCTAGATTACATTACCACCCCATCTAATAAATCTGAAAATACTGCATCATCTGAGGTACAATTTGAAATAGTTGACATACTCCCGACGCTCCCCTACGGGAGAGCGCGGGATTCTTCAGCCAAGGAAACCTTGACCGCAGTTTTTACAGAAGTGATGTCCTCCTCCTGTGTTGATAATAATCCTATTTTCTGTATTATAAGAGCTGAGTTATAGTCTCTATCTAGCTCTTGACCACATTTAGGGCATGAATGCCAGCGTTCTGATAAGCTTTTGGGGACTTTACTCAAGCATTCCCAACAATGTTGAGACGTACCTTTTGGGTCTACTTTGATAATTCTCTTGCCTAACTTCCAGGCAACATACTCTAAGATTTGAATAAACTGACCAAATGCTGCATCTTGCAAAGACTTATTTAGCCCTGATTTAGCTGACTGACCATTGGGCAAAAATTGACCATTATCACCTAATTTAGCTTTGCAACGTCTGACTAAAGAAGCTATTTGCAGGTCTTCTAAAAATACCACCTGGCAGTCACTGAACAAATGATAAGCAAGTTTGAATTGCCAATCGAGTCGTTGCCTAGCTATTAGTTGATGGAGTTTTGCTATTTTACGCTTGAGAATCTTCCAAGGATGAGAATGTTTTGGTTTTTTAGCTAATCTCACCTGTAGTTTAGATAAGCGATGCTCAGAGAATCTGAAAAATTTAGGAACTTCTATAAATTCTCCATCAGATGTAACAGCATAGTGCAACAATCCTAGGTCGATACCTTTGGAGTTATCTTCGGTGGGTTGAATTTCTACAACCTCTACAGGTACAGTCTTATCTTCTATGGTGAAGCTAATATACCATCCGTCTGCTTCGCGAATTACTGTACCTGTCTTAACCTTGAATCCTGCTGGTATTAGGCGATTGTAGACAAAGGGAACTAAACCAATCTTTGGTAGATTTATACAAATACGACCGTTGGCATTTTTGACAATATGAGAATTTGATAACTGAGGATAACTGAACGAATTATAATAATGCTTCCCTTTGAATTTCGGTCTCCCACTGGTTTTACCGTTTTTGTCAGGTTTGGTAAAGTTATCCATGGTAGTTTGTACACGCTGAACAACATCCTGTAAAACCTGGGAGTGCATGGATTTGTATTCCGGAAATAGCTTTTTAGTTTGTACTAGGTCTGCTAACTGTACTGTTTCCCAAACTACATAACCATTTATGATATTAGGATGCTTATCATCTTTTTTCGTTACTGGGTTGCCATCACTATCTTTCTTTCTGCCATCCCGTGTTTGTACTCTAAATTCGGGGATATTTTGATAAATTCGGTCTACTGGTACTACTGAAACATTTAAAGGACAGGCATTTACTGGTGTGCGTGTTGATTCAAACCAATTCAATCTTTGAGCCAAACGATAATTATATTGTTTTCTAGCCAATTCTAACCAATTAGCGATAATAACCCCTTGACTTTTATGGGGCTTGAGCTTGTACTTATATTTCAGTAGCATCCTAGAATCGACCTTTATATCTACATTCGTTATTATATCAAAAATTAGGACGAACTACACACATCGGTGCCCGGCTTTCATCCCGGCGCTGAATTGAAAATTACAGCGCGGGACTTCCCGCCGGGTTAGTTAAAGTTTTTTGATAAGCAAATGATGAGAAACTAATAGCGATCGTTTACAGCAATTTTCAGGTAATTGAACCACAAAGTGGGGTAAAATGGATTTGATGT
>NZ_JBNHER010000105.1:0-54641 GCF_050015975.1 Dapis purpurea BLCC-M126
CTACATCGCTCTATTTAGTATACGCTATATATAGTGTCTTTGCGTAAGTCCTGACAATAAAAAATTTTCCCTACCGCGTCAATCCTCTTCCTTTTAGGGAGAGGTAATTATCAATTATTGAACTATGGTTAAAAACATCAGATTGATTTATGGTAAATCTCCTAGCACTTTTCTCTTGAAATAGAATATTTTCAACCGAATTAACTAATTATCAATTATACATTGCTAGAACCTTATCACTTAACTTTAGCAGTCTATCCAACTACATATATATTTTACGCCACACAATATAATATATGGGTTGAAAGCTCAAAATTATCGCTATTTATACTTCAATTCTCTTCTCTAATGAAAAATGTAGTAGAAGTTAAACTAATGCTTACCTAATTTATTAAAAAGCTCCTTGCATAGCATTCGACAGGATAAGCTAACTACTAATAGTTGTTTGACTACCATACAACTTCGTTGTTCATTTTCCTTAGGAAAACGCTGCGCATTCATGTCGCGCAGCATACCCTAGCAAATGCTTATGAAATTAGCTTTTTGATTTAGCTTCTTTCCAAGCTTCTTTCATCCGTTGAAAGTTAATTTTTACTTCTTGCCAGCCTAATATGCTACCTTTTTTATCTTCATCCCAAGAAGCAGAAAAAAGACCATAACTTAAACCAATAACACTTAAACCAAAAAAGCCCACACTAACTAGCAAAACTGCTTGATTTGGTAGTATAAAAATATCATTTATAATGATAAAGTAGCTAAAAACAAAAGTTAATAAAGAAAACAGTAGAGGTGTACCAGATAACAAAACCATACGGCTAATCATCCGCCTACTAACTACTTCAGGAATAGAATTTTCTCCTCTAACTTTTTTGCCTTTCTGATTACTAATTTTTTTCGACTGATTTACATTAGGATCGCTTGATTCTTCTGTCCCCTTAATTTTAGGTGAAGAAGATGATTTTTTACCTTGCTTTTTCCGGCTTTTAGCAGGTTCAAAAGGTAAAGGTTGGCGTGATGATTCTGGAGACATAAGTCATTTCAGTTATCAGTTATCAGTTATCAGTTATCAGTTCCTTGCAGTTGTTGCATCGGGATTGAAATACTGAATTGAATTTTTTTTATCCCTTTCAAAAGGGGAGGTTTGAGACCTTATTTTCTGGTTAGTTTTTAACCTCTAATACCAAGGCGACCAATCAATGTTTTATAACGTTCTTGGCTTTGTTTTTGGATGTATGCCAATAAGCGCTTACGTCTACCAATCATCTTTAAGAGACCTCTTTGGGATGAATAATCTTGCTTATTATTTTTTAAATGAGCGCTTAATTTGCTAATTCTTTCAGTCAGCATAGCTACTTGAACATCTGCTGAACCTGTATCTGTTTCATGAGTTTGATACTCACTCATAATTTCTTGTTTCCGTTGTTGTTTGAGAACCATTATGTTTAATTTCTACTAATCTTTCCAAAAATTACCACAATCACTTATAGTATCATATATCTTTGTTCTAAGAAATACCGATAGAAATCCTTTACAGTTGAGTAGAACGGCTCAACCAACTAATAGCTTCCCTAATCCAATCTTCTGCATTTGTATTTTTGGACATATTATCATCTTTACTAACAGCTTGCAATGCCTGTATTACCTCTTGACCCGTATATCCCAAAGCCAACAAAGTCATTTCTACCTCCTCTTGAATAGCAGGCATAACTCCCACTGGCACTGATGTAGTTAAACCAGCATCTTGTCGCCACTCGGCCAATTTATTTTTCAATTCTAAAGCAATACGTTCTGCGGTTTTTGCTCCTACCCCTGGGGTCTTAGCTAATACACGAGTATTTCCCCCCACAATAGCTTGAACTAAGTCAGGTAATTCTAGAGTATCTAATAGAGCGATCGCTAATTGTGCCCCAATACCACTGACACTTACCAACTGACGAAATAAATCTCTTTCTGCAGAAGTACCAAAACCGTACAACACCATTTGGTCTTCTCGTACTTGTTGGTGGGTAAAAACTTGGACGTCTTCTCCTGGTTGTAGACTTTGAGTCAACCTAGGCAGAATTTGTAGCTCATAACCTATTTGATTAACCTCTAAAATTAGAGTCACACGCATACCACTGCCTTTGTGAACATCAGCCACTTTTCCTTTCAGGTAGTTAATCATTCAAATTATTTCAAAATTATTTCAAAATTACATATTAACAACTGCTGAACAATTAACAAACGTAATTTGCATAAATCACCAAATACAGAGGATTCATTCCAACAAATAATATTTATAAATATAAAATCCAACTCTAGCAAAGTTGCTGGTAAGTAAGCATTCAGCTATGAGGAATTAGCTTTTAGTTTTTTGATGAATTAAGTCTAGCTATCAGCTTCTATAAATAAGCTTTTAGAACCTAGGGTTAAAATTCCCGAAAACGGAAAGTTATAGATAATTTATGAGGGGTTGAAATTCCCTATGAATTCAAATTTACTTAGCAATAAAAATGATTGTTTTGGGGATTTTTTATTATGAAGTCAAAGAATTATTAGAAGTTTACCACAGTTTTATCAGTCAATGGAAAAACCAATCGCTTTTTGAAGGTGTAGAAAGTTTAAGGCTTCAATATAAAGGAAGAAAAGGCTACTTTACTTATAGTCATTCTGAATAAGACTGGGACGAGTGTTTCTTTCCTTGAAAGGGTTTCAGCCAAAAAACTGTTTTATCCTTATTTGAAATGACTATAGGAAATATTTGATGACAATTAACCAAGATTTATTAGAATGTAATGGTTGGTAGATTGTATAAAATTTCCCCCGAATACCTCAGAGCAAAAAACTATTGAATATATTTGCTTAAAAACCAAAAAAAATCATCAGATAATTTTATCATCTTTACAGTTATTTTAAAATATTTAAGTTGCTATTTAAGTTGTTTGCGTTCTGGTCAAATATTCAATTTCCCCAACTTTTTCAGTATGAAATTTTGCCACAACCAATGCGGGGATTACTAAATAATCTAAACTTGTGAAAAATACTATATAAAATTAAATAGATATTTCTATACAAATATAGAATTTTGTATCTTCTGAAAAAACAACCCTATCTGTAAAAAATAAAACCTTAAGTCTGAATTATTTTAGTTCTTTGTTGAAAAAAATCTATTGTTGAAATTAATTAAATTGAACAAGTAGTTAAATTAATCAAGATTTAATGAGAGAATAAATTTACTGGAGTAATAGGAGCAGGATTTAACTTTAACTCAACCCCACTCCAGCTATGTAGAGTCTAGATTAGAGAAAATGTTAAAAAAAATTGTGGCCTTATGTTTAGTAGCGATCGCTCTTACATTAACAGGTTGTGTTTCTGTAGGCGGTGGACTCCAAAGCTTTGTGGATACGACCGATGGTTATGAGTTCCTTTATCCTAATGGTTGGCTCCAAGTCAAAGTTTCTGATGGCCCGGATGTAGTATTCCATGACTTAGTTGAGGCTACCGAAAATGTTAGCGTTGTTATTAGTCCCGTGGTTCAAGAAAAAACGTTGACCGACTTGGGTACTCCTACTGAAGTAGGATATAAACTTAGTAAAAATGCAATTGCACCAAAAGACTCAGGTCGAGAAGCAGAATTAGTCAATGCAGAAGCACGAGAGTATAAGGCTAAAACATATTATCAATTGGAATATGCCGTTAAACTTGCTGATGGGAGAAAGCGTCATAATTTAGCAAGTGTGGCAGTTAGTCGAGGTAAGCTTTTTACGATTAATATTTCTGCTACTGAAGCACGTTGGCAAAAAGTGGATGATAAGTTTAAGCAAGTTATTAACTCTTTCTCTGTATATTAGCTTTTTATGAATGTAGAATTTAGAGTTTAGAATTTAGAATTATTAAATTAAGGAATTCATGAATCTTTTTTGAATTTAGAATGCAAAATTATTAAATTAATGAATTAATGAATAGCTCAAGTTTTCAATTCTTAATTTTGAATTCATAAAACGATCAATTTAAAAATTCCCAAATTAAAAAATTTAGAGTTAAACAATTAATTCTGAATTCTGCATTCTAAATTCTAAATTCTAAATTCTGAATTCTAAATTCCTAATAAATATAGGCTGTAGTCCTGACAAATTATCAAATTTTTTTTTGAATATTTTATGCTTGTGTGCTTGAAAATATGGAAATTCCGACCTTCATATTAGCCTCATCTTCATCAGCAAGACTTCGCTTGTTAGAAACTGTTGGTATTAATCCTATAGTTATGCCTAGTAACTTCGATGAATCCACAGTTAAATTAACAGAACCTGGAAAATTAGTAGAAACATTAGCCCAAGCTAAAGCAGAAACAATAGCCAAGTCTATAATCAAAGAAAACTTATCTGAAACAGAATCAAATTTAATTTTAGGATGTGATTCAGTATTAGTTATTGAAGACGAAATTCATGGTAAACCTGCGAATACTAAAGAAGCGATTGCTCGTTGGCAAAAAATGCGTGGTCAAGTTGGTGAATTGTATACAGGTCATGCTTTAATTGATTTAGCTAAAAATAAAACTCTCGTACTTTGTCGGATGACAAAAGTTCATTTTGCTCCTGTTAATGACCAAGAAATAGAAGCTTATGTTTCTACTGGAGAACCTTTAAAATGTGCTGGTTGTTTTGCTATAGAAGGGAAAGGTGGTTTGTTTATTGAAAAGATAGAAGGTTGTCATACTAATGTGATCGGTTTAAGTCTACCATTGTTAAGAGTTATGCTGAATAATTTAGGATATCAAGTTAGTAACTTCTGGTAAAATAAACAAAATATAGACTTTTTTTCTTCAAGATTTATTTCTTCTTAGTTCTTTGCTCTTGCTTCTTTAGAACCAAGATGATTTGTAACAATCTTTTTTCCAAAAAATACAATATTACTGCTAATTCCCTATTCTCTTATTGAGCAAAAATTTTATTTAATATCTGATATCTTACCTAAATTATATAAATTAATATAAAATATAGTTATACATTATTTATATAAAAACTATATTCTATAATTAAACTCCTCTAACTGACTCCTGATTTATAAACCGTCAAGTAACTAATTACCAGAATGTGATATGAGTAGGAGATAAGTTATAAGTTGTGAACTAGGGAGTCGATTGCTTTGAAACAACTTATTCCTAATTCTCTTCTTCAAATATCAAAAAGTACATAGCATTACTATACAACCTAATAAATGTCAACCTAAAGTATATAAGTAAAAAGATAACTATACCTTATTATAAGAAAACTTTCACAAGAAAATCTCAAAAATAAAATTTTTTGTTCAACAACATTGACATATTCTTAAAATTGACATATTCTTAAATCAGAATAATTCTGATATAAATCAGTAAAAGCTGATACAAATTGAAATCCTAATCTACTAAATTATCCAGAGGTAAGTTATGGCTATTGAACAAGTTCCTGACGTAGTATTCAAAACCCGTGTCCGTGATGAGTCTGTTCCCGGGCCAAACCCTTTCAAGTGGCAAGACAAAACTACCCAAGAAATATTTGGTGGTAAACGTGTAGTATTATTTGCTTTACCTGGTGCTTTTACACCAACCTGCTCATCTACTCACCTACCTCGCTATGAAGAACTATATGATGAATTCAAAGCACAAGGAATAGATCAAATTATCTGTCTATCAGTAAACGATGCTTTTGTGATGTTCCAATGGGGTAAACAGCAAGGTTCTAAAAATGTATTCTTACTACCAGATGGTAGTGGAGAGTTCTCTCGCAAAATGGGAATGTTAGTAGATAAGTCTAATATTGGTTTTGGTATGCGTTCTTGGCGCTATGCAATGGTTGTCAATGACTGCAAAATTGAAAAGATGTTTGTTGAACCAGGTTTTAGTGACAACTATGGCGAAGATCCATTTGAGGTATCTGATGCAGATACAGTATTAGCCTACCTCAAAGGTACAGAAGCACCAACAGAAAAGCCAGCTAGATTAGAGTTTGTAGGCTAGTATGAGTTTCTCATATTAATTAAATAAAAAGATAAAACGCTGTATATAGCAATTAGTTAGATTTGATTCTGTGAACTATAAGTCCTTTACCAGGCTACAATCTTTTCAAATTGCTATATATAGTGTTAATCTATCTCAGTTAGCAGCTATACTTTCCAAAATTAATAAGTAGTCACACAAAATAAATCTCCTAATTAAGTAAGGCACTCATATAAGAAGCAAAAGAAAAGAAAAAATTGGCAGGATGTGTAATTAATTATGCTTAGTTACTTACGTCTTATTAAAAAGAATAGGGACTACTAAAAATAAATAAATTTTCGTTTTTTAGGATTAAAAATAGAGACTTTAAACCATAATTAATAATTATTAATTGATTGCTAAATTCTTTTTACCACTCATATTTTATCCGCTTCAGTTAATCAATAATCATAGAATTTTTCCCTATCGAAAAATATAGATAACTTAAACTTAATTAACAAAATTTACTACAACACATATTATCAACTCAGGAATTGAATGATAGTTTGTTTATTTGAACACTTAAAGAATGACTATTGAAACTAGACAAAAAAGAATAGGAATTTTTGACAGTGGGATAGGCGGTTTAACTGTTTTAAGAGAGTTATATAGACAGCTACCCAACGAATCTATTCTTTACTTTGGCGATACAGCAAGATTACCTTATGGTACAAGAACGACTGAAGAGATTTTACAATTTGTAGATGAAATTATTGGGTGGCTAGTTAAAAGTGGGGTGAAAATGATATTGATGGCTTGCAATACTAGTTCAGCTTTAGCTTTGGAAAAAGTCAAATCTAAATTTGATATTCCTATTCTAGGGTTGATTGTACCTGGAGCTAATGCTGCAGTGGAGAAAGGAAAAAGAATAGGTGTTATTGCTACACCTGCAACTGCTGCTAGTAATGCCTATCGTCATGCTATTTTAGAGGCAGATGATTCTGTTCAAGTTTGGCAAGTTGGTTGTCCCTATTTTGTACCATTAATAGAACAAAATCAACTACATGACCCCTACACATATCAGATAGCAGAAGAATATTTAATGCCTTTAATACAACAACAAATTGATACATTAGTTTATGGTTGTACTCACTATCCTTATTTAGAACCAATATTGCAGTTATTATTACCTACCTCCGTGAATTTTGTAGACCCTGCAGTTTATTTAGTTGAAGTAGCTGCTAGAGAGTTGGAAACTCTGAATTTGCAAAACTATAAGACATTAAAACCAACAAAATTTGTAGTTACTGCTTCTCCTCAAAAATTTGCTGATTTATCATTACAGTGGTTGGGTTATAGACCAGTTGTACAAGCAATTTCTTTGCCACCTATTCTAGACCAACCTATTTCTATCTAGAATATAATCTACTAAATTTCCTAATTTACTTTATTGGATTTTATAGCAATCATGGTAACAAATTAAATCCAAGAAGTATCAGAAAAAAATTATGGCAATAATTAATTCTTTTAACTTCTTTGTTTTGATCTAATTACAGTAGATAAGTTGATAATTGATAAATTATTTATTAATCTATATTTATAGAAGATGGCATTTATCAAGTTAGTGAGGCACATTTGTTTTTATTCTTTTGTGTTAAAGTCTTCCCTGAGACCTATAACTTTAGTACCTCACTCAAATCTAAGAATTCCTAGCTAGAGCTGCTGTATTTTACTAATGTAAATTAGTGCTAGAGTCCGCAACACCTTGTTGCCAGGTCTTATTTCTTGTGATTTTTGCACCTCGTTGGGCTAATGCTAAGAGCAAATAGACGGTAAATACATAAGCAGTTGCTAGAATGGGAATAATAACAGGAATATGATTGTAGTTCATAGTTTAACCAAGTTGTGAGGAGCGTTTTCATGAATTAATAAGTAACTAAGCTAACTTGTATTAGATATTAATTAAATTAATTCTAAATACAAAAGTTATCTCTGTTTTATTTTTAGAGTCAAATAAATTTATTGATAAATTTTTCAACTCTCATCTTTATAGAGTTTGGCATTAAATATAAATGCGTTTGTAGATATTTTAATTTTTGCAAGTTCAAATATATGAACTTTTGCTGAGTTCCCCTCTACCTAGGTATTCTCTAAATCAATATCTGGAAAATTTAGGTTTAACTTTAATTTATTAGTAATTACCGACTACTGCTGATAACAATGAATACTTTTAAAGCGCAACATTTGTCGTAATCATCACCTTAAAATAGGTAGATTGTGCATAAATAGATATTACCTTTTTGCCAGAAAAATACTTAAAAAAATTAGGTATTTTAAGATAAATTGATGATTAAGATGATTAAATACTATCAATTTTAATAGCGATTTATAGTAACTATCTTCCTTGTGTTGATTAGATTTTTATCTAAAATATATCAGCCTGGGAGTAAGTTTTTTTACCTAATAACCCCTAGGCTTTGGGAAGGTAAGTTAACTTAACTACTGCAATTCCTTTATCTGCAAATATATCTCGCTCATACTATGCAGTTTTTAACTTATTTTGTGATTATCATACACCTAATAACTGATTCATACAATCTTAATTAGCAAAAGCTTTCGGCCACACATTGTTATCGAATAAACGTAATGACTAAATTGTATGTATTCCACTTTTTAGGTTCTTAAATACTCGTCCCAATAATTGCTAAATTTTCATTATTGAGAACTTGAGCAGGTATTGACTCTTCTAATTCAAGATTCAATCAGTATCTTTTTATCTCTTGAATTATTACACTTACTAAAGTTAATAAAATTACAATAACACAATTAATTCTCTTTGTACAGAGGATTTGCCAGGTTACTTAACAATTAGATACAATTTACTCATAATACTGGCATTGATTTATATTTCTGCCTATTTTTTGAAAAATTAATTTTGTTTTGTCATCAAGATTTCTAACTTTTCCTATATCAAGGATGGTTAGCTTAGAATAAGAATATAATATGTAAAATTTTGTTAACTTGTAGCTTTAGTGTCTAATCTATGACAAAAAAATAAGGTCTCAAGCCTCCCCTTTTAAGGGTAAGGGGACGAAAAAAATTAAACTTCAGTATTTCAAGTCTCTGACTTCAGCCAGAGGTACTGTCTCGCTCCGCGACATGAAAAACGAAGTTCCTCCGCAGGAGGCTAACTGATAACTGATAACTAATAACTGAAATGACTACTTCCACTCTCTTATTCTCTCCAGTAGAAGCAGACCTACAGCTGCTAACAGATAACTTAAAACAATTGGTAGGTGCCCGTCACCCCATACTATACGCGGCTGCAGAACACCTATTCCGTGTCAAGGGAAAGCGGGTCAGACCAGCTATTGTCCTATTAATTTCACGGACTACAATGCTAGATCAGGAAATTACTTCTAGACATCGTCGTCTAGCAGAAATTACAGAAATGATCCACACTGCTAGCTTAGTTCACGATGATATAGTAGACGAATCAGAAATTCGTCGAGGCGTCCCTACCGTTCACAGTTTATTTACTAACCGTGTTGCAGTACTAGCTGGAGATTTCCTATTTGCTCAATCATCTTGGTACTTGGCCAATCTAGATAATCTAGAAGTTGTGAAACTACTTTCAGAAGTAATTATGGATCTTGCGGAAGGAGAAATTCAGCAAGGACTACATAGATTTGACATCGATTTATCTATAGAAGCTTATCTAGAAAAGAGTTATTACAAGACAGCTTCTCTAATTGCTAATAGTTCCAAAGCTGCAGCTATTATTAGTGGTGTATCCCCAGAACTAGCTCAGGATATGTACTATTACGGTAGATATCTAGGTCTAGCATTTCAGATAGTGGACGATATACTAGACTTCACCAGCGCCACACAATCTCTAGGAAAACCAGCTTGTTCAGACCTCAAAAGTGGCAACTTGACAGCGCCTGCATTATATGCTTTTGAAGAAAAGCCGGGCTTAGAAAAACTCCTCGAAAGAGAATTAGCCCAAGATGGCGATTTAGAAGAGGCCATTCAATTGATTAAAGATAGCGAGGGTATTAAAAGGTCTCAAGAGTTGGCAACTAAATACGCGAAGATGGCTGTTGAACATTTACAATCTTTACCCGATTGTGATTCTCGTCAAGCTTTGATTAATCTTACTGACTATGTTTTAAGTAGGCTGTATTAGCTTTTAGTATTTTCCAATAATTTAGTAACAATGAATGAATACTAACAACAAAATGAAGAATCAAGAAATACGATTGATTGGTGTATAGCTAACAAACAATATCTATTTTGATACTAACTAGGGTTGATTTTGATCCTGTTTTAAACGATAGTTCCCAATTAGATTTTGATGGATTTGCTTGAAGTAGTTGAATTTTTAATAATATAAAATCAAGAGTTCAACAATATCTCAATATCTTAAGCAAGATCTGGAGGAATTTTGCTAGAGTTGGAACTAGAGGATGCCTGATACTGTCTGAGATATACACTTATCAGTTTTTGGACATCCTCTCTCTTAACTTCTGTAGCTTTTGTCAGATCACCTGGTTTTTCAAAGAATACAAGACTATCTAAAGGTTGAATTGCTATCATTTGAAAAAGTATATGAATAACTGGCATAGGTGTAGCGACAACATTATCTTCAGAAATAGATGATGAGGCATCTTTTAGTGTTGGAAAAGCATAAATAACACGTTTTTCTAGTTCAGATTGACTGCGATGACCTAAAGTAGTCAAAACCCAATTTTGCGTGTAAGTTTGTAAGATATAGTATTGCAGATGTTGTAGTTGTTCAGCTAACAGTTTTAAAGCAGGTGTAATTGCCTCCACAATTTGTGGTGTATTACCATCTTGGGGTGCGTTTTTAATAAGTGTTTGGATTTGTTGATCTAAGTCCATAATTTAATCTTTTTCATGTTTTCGGAATATCTAAAAAATAGGGTGTATTGATGATGATTTATAAAGTTTATTAGTAGTTAATTATTAATACAATGATGGGGGAAATCTGCCAAGTTGGCGAAGAAATCTTACAGCTACTCCTAGATGAATTTCAGCAGTCTACTCGTGCCTCAAGGCAAAATTGCCTAGAAGTGGCAGAGCGTATTAGACAGGAAGTAGATAGAATTTGTACAGAAAGTAAAAGAATTCAAGCTTCAGGAGAAGTAGGTAAATGGGCTAAGAATTTAGCTCTACATCGCTTAAGACGATGTATACATTATTACCAGCTTCGTTCTCAAGAAGGAAGAGTAGAATTACATAGCACCCTTAGTGCTATTGTTTATAGATATATCACTCCTCCACAAATACAATCAAGTTATCAGGCCAGATTAAATCTGATAGAAGATTTTTTACAACAATTTTATCTGGAAACTTTAAATGCTTTTCGACGAGAAGCCGAACTTCCGTCAACTTATAGTCCCCGTACTTTGTTAGAACTGGCAGAGTATATGGCCTTTACAGAGCGTTATGGCAAAAGACGTATACCTTTGTCTGGTGGTCGGAGTCAACAATTGATTATTCTACGGGCACAAACATTTTCCCAACAACAACCAAAGGAAACATCTGTAGATATTGACCAAGCAGCAGAGGGAACAACTACTGACTCAGATAAAACTTGGAATGATGGATCTATCCAGCAAGTGCGAGAAGCAATGGTTGCACAAGATCCAGGGAATGATATTGGTTCTCTACGTCAGGTTGTGATTGAAGAACTAATGGCCTATCTGGAGGAACGTCAACAGCAAGACTGTGCAGATTACTTTGCATTGCGTTTACAAGACTTATCAACTGGGGAAATAGAATCTATCTTAGGTCTCACTCCCCGAGAAAGAGATTATTTACAGCAGCGCTTTAAGTACCATTTGCTCAAATTTGCCATGGGACATCGGTGGGAACTGGTTCATCAATGGTTAGAAGCAGACTTAGAGCAAAATTTAGGCTTAACTCCTACAGAGTGGGAAGCTTTGCATCAGCAAATTGATCCAGAACAAAAGAATTTGCTAAAGTTAAAGCAACAAGGTATTTCTGATGAAGCGATTGCCAAAACTTTAGGTCGTAAAGTCAACCAGGTTAAGAAAAAGTGGTATAAATTACTAGAACTTGCCTGGGAATTACGAAATCGTTCAGGTTCCGGAGCAGGGTCATCAAGTGATGAATAACGAAACGAATAAACAGGTGGAAACTTTCGAGAAAAATTTCTTTGATTGGCTATTATCAAAGCCAAGTTCTACAGAAATATTAGCAGTAGAGGAAAGTCAAAAGGCTATTGAGGGAGAGAATATGGAAGCAAAAATCAGGATGTACGAAGAGTGGGAAGAACTAGATCCACTTGATTCAGAAGAAATTGACTTTCCTGACTACAACGAAAGTCCACCGATGACACTGGGAGAATTACCAACTGTGTATAATCGTTTCGAGTCATTGTTACAAAAACGCCTGAAAGCTGAGATTGAAGCTAAACCTCCACTATTTCCTTGGGAAGAAGCTGGATACAATACTTATTATCCAGACGTTGAAACTCAAGATTGGGTTTCCCAAATTTCTCTGTGGGCATCACAGATGAAAAATATCAGGTGGAGAAACCTATCTATCCCCCTAACAGATAGTGTATTTGCTCAAATCTTGCAGTCTTGCCAAGAGATAGTGCAATCCGATTTACTACCTGGTAGTAGATTAGTCAAAGCTGTAGATAATTTGTTCCCTGGCCAATCTCAATCCCTAAATAATCTAGCTGGTTTCGTGCTAGCAGGCCCATCTCGCAACCCCGAAGTATTGTCCGATCCAGTCATCACTTATAATAGTGCAACTCCTAACCAACAAATGTTATTGTCTTTAATGGCTGCTGAAGAAATTTTATCATCTTTAACTTTAACCTGCCATTTGAACCAGTCGGTGGTAAAAAGACAATGGGAAACTGCTGTAGGTTGGATTAATATTGAAGCTGAATACTCTATTCCTGAAGATAGGTCTTCTGCATCTTTGAGAATTAAGGGTCAACTTCCTGTAGGAGCAACTCTAAAATTGCAAGGTAGAGAAGCTCAAACAACTGCTCAACGTTCCGATGCTGGGAGTCTATGGCTAGAGTTATTTGCTCCACAACCTGATCAAAAATATGAGCTAACTATTAAATTGTTAAATTGGGACGAACCTTTAAAATTTGCTGTTTGTCTTCAAGACCTTTAATGGCTAAATTAGAGCTAAAAAATTCTGGTGACAAACAGCTAAAAGAACTATAGTGTGCCTATGCTGAAAAAATATTAAGCAGAAATTACTGCAAAATCAACATTCCTTCAGCATCTACCAATAAAATTATGCCTAATTCTTCTTCTGCCCGGGCAGTGCGAAATCTACCTATATTAGGACCTCTGTGGAGAAAAATAGAAGCAGCGCCTAAACCTGTTCCTGAAGATTCTATTCTATTACGAGTCATAGTGCAGGCATTGGTAATAGTAGGAATTATAGCAGTTGATGTAGCTGCCGGGGTAGCAACAGATGAACTCCCTTTAACTTTTTGGGCAGCACCACTAAGTATTATAGGAGCAATTTGGAGTTGGTACAATCGCTACAAAAGGAATGTACCAGCTAAATTTTGCTTGGCGATTGGAATGTTGTTAGCTTTGGCTGCTTTTTTGAGTAGGTTAGTTGGTGAGTTGAATGATACACGACTGGTATTGGCTGAATTATTGATTCAACTTCAAGTCTTGCATAGTTTTGATTTGCCTCGGCGGAAAGACTTGGGTTATTCGATGGTTATAGGGTTAATTTTATTGGGGGTTGCAGGTACTATTAGTCAGACCTTAACTTATGGACCGGTATTGCTGGTGTTTATTATACTTGCTATTCCTTGCCTTATTTTAGATTATCGTTCTAGGTTGGGTTTGCAGTCAAGATTTTCTGGTAATAGATCGGGGTTTCCTAAGCAACAGCAGCGACAAAAAATATCTCTATTAAAAGCTACTTTATCTCCCAAGCGATTAACAATATTATTGTTAGTAATTATTGGTTTGGGTATGGTAATTTTTGCTTTTTTACCGAGGTTGCCTGGATATCAATTACGAACTTTTCCTGTGAGTGCTCCGATTAATTTTGATTTAGAAAATTTTGACGGGCGGACAATTACAAATCCTGGTTATATTGGTCGAGGTAGGGAAGATGGAGATGGTTCTGGAAATAGTAATGGAACTAATCAAGAATCAGGTCCAGGAACTTTAGATGCTACTTATTATTATGGATTTAATACTAAAATTAATCAAAATTTGCGTGGGCAATTAGAGCCTCAAGTTGTGATGCGAGTTAGGTCACAAGCTGAAGGATTTTGGCG
Organism: Dapis purpurea BLCC-M126; assembly: GCF_050015975.1. Classification (NCBI taxonomy): domain Bacteria; kingdom Bacillati; phylum Cyanobacteriota; class Cyanophyceae; order Oscillatoriales; family Microcoleaceae; genus Dapis; species Dapis purpurea. Next base: position 14,262 of record NZ_JBNHER010000105.1, read on the forward strand.
AGTTTTGGCTTTTGATAAATATACTGGTGAAGGTTGGGAAATTTCTCGGAATGATAATACTTTTACTTTAAATCGTCCTCGTTGGTCTTATCAATTTTATGTAAATTGGCGGAGAAATAATTACGCAAATGAAACTAAAGAAGTTATTCAAAGTTATACAGTAGTTTCTCAGTTACCAAATTTAATTCCAGCTTTGTATCAAGCTAGAGAAGTATATTTTCCCACTGAAAAAATAGCAATTGACCCTGATGGAAATTTACGTTCTCCTCTTGAGCTTCGAGAGGGTTTAACCTACACAGTAATTTCTGATGTTCCTTATCGAAATCGCAGTATTTTGAGTCAGGCGGGAGAAAATTACCCAGAAAGTATTAGTCAATATTATTTACAAATTCCTCCTGAAATAGCGGAAAAAGTAAGACAAAAAACTGAAGAAATTTTAGCCAATAAAAATAAAGTTGCTAAAGAAAATCAACCTATTACTTCCCCCTACGAAAAAGCACTTTATTTATCTCAATACCTCAAGCAAAACCCAAATTATAAACTACAGAAAACTCCACCATTTTTAGCAGAAGGTGAAGATTTAGTTTCAGCATTTTTATTTGGTTATCAAAATAGTCAGGAAGAGGAGAAAATTACTGGTGGTTATGGCGATCATTTTTCCACTGTTTTGACAATAATGTTACGTTCTATTGGAATTCCTGCTAGATTAGTTGGTGGTTATGCTCCTGGAGAATTTAATCCTTTTACTGGTTTATATGTGGTAAAAAATACAGATGCTTATATGATGACCGAGGTATATTTTCCTGGGTATGGATGGTTTGCTTTTAATCCTATTCCAGGAATGCCTTTAACTCCCCCTTCGATTGAAAAAAATCAAACTTTTACTGCGTTAATGACTTTTTGGAAGTGGGTAGCTGGTTGGTTGCCTTCTCCCGTAACAGGTTTTCTAGAGAGATTTATTGGTGGAATATTCCGTTGGATATTGGGAATTCTTGGTTGGTTTTTTGCTCTATTTTCCCAAGGTTGGCAAGGCATATTTTCGGGTCTAATTTTAGCTACTGCTTTAAGTTTCTTGGGTTGGTTATTGTATACATTTTGGCGAAAATGGCGTTATGATCGCTGGTTAGCAAGGTTATCTCCGGTCGAAAGTATTTATCAACAAATGCTGAATTTAATGGCGAGTAAGGGATTAGTTAAACGTGGTTTTCAGACGCCTTTTGAATATACTAAAGCTATTCAAAAATATAACTCTATCAATGAAGCAGAAATAATAGAAGAAATTTCGAGAGCTTATGTTGGATGGCGTTATGGTAGTCAGGAAGTTAATTTAACTAGATTAAAAAATTTACTACGCAGTTTGAAGCGAAGTATCAGAAAGTTAAAAGTCAAAAGTTAAAAGTCAAAAGTTAAAAGTAATCTCTGACTGAGTTTTCGGTGCGGAAATGCTCTGTAAATAGGATTTACCAATTTCCATGTCCTAAATCCGTAGCACTATACTTAGAATCTTCTGTATATGTCTCTTTTTGATTTTAAAGCACAACTAAACTGTGCAATTTTTTACTTATACTAATTACCAAAAGTAATGCTATGCTTAGATCAAACTTCAATTATTAAGTAATTAATGCGCGCCAAATAACCTTTTTGATAATTATTACTCAGTTAGTCTTAATTATTCATATTTTTACCGAAATATTGTGGTTTAAAGCCTCCCCTTGGATAGGGGATAATAAATAAAAATTTTCCTGTTCGTCAATCCTCTTCTTTTCAAAGAGAGGTAATTCTAAATTCTTAATTATTAATTCTTAATTCTCTCCCACTCCCCTACTCCCCAGCTCAATAAAATGTAGAAAAGTTAGAAATGTTATTAGACAAGGGGTATAGCAGTCGAAGCATAGCTTAGGAAATTGGTAAATTTTCAAACTAAGTCAGAGATTACTTCTGACTTCTGACTTCTGAGTTACACATAGCGCTATAATTCCGTACCACAAATTTTACAGAATTTAGCATCGATATCATGGTAATAAAAACCACAATTACTACAGACTTTTTCTTGCTTATTTGCTGTTTTGATAAGTTGTTTAATTAAATCTCCAAGTTGGGAAGGAATTAAACTAATACCTGTTAATATCATCAAAACAGTTAATAAACGACCTTTTTCTGAAATAGGAATTACATCGCCAAATCCCACAGTTGTCATTGTGACAACCGAAAAATATACAGCATCTAAAAAAGTTTTAAATGATTCAGGATTCACACGATGTTCTACTTGATAAATTAAGCCAGAAAAGATAAAAATAATTGTAAATAAAGTAAATAATATTCTCGCAAAAATTCTACCATCTTCTGTAGTAATATTAAAGATATAGATTTTGAACTTCAAGAATCGAATTAGTTTCAGAATCAGGAAGCATCTAATAATTCTAATAAAACTAATGTTTAAAACATCTGTAAATATTGGCAAAATAGCAAATAAATCAATCAGAGAAAAAAAGCTAAAGATAAACTTTATTTTTTGCTTTGCACACCAAAATCTAAGCAAATATTCAACAGCAAAAAATACTAAAATTATATCATTTATTAGCTCTAACCTGAGGAGAAATTTATCTGATATTGAATAAGTTTTGGCAACAAAAATAGCTGAAGAGAGTAAAATTAAAAATATGATAATTAAATTAAAAGCTTTACCAATAGGATTTTCTATATCTTCTAAATAAAATGATATATTTTTTTTAGTTGGTGCAGGTAAAATTGATTTCATAAATTTTTGATAGATTAATTTTTTTTGTAGGTGTTAGTTAGATTTTACTAAATCTATACTGCAAAATAGTGCAAATCTCACAAAAGCAAATTTGATTGGATTCAACTTGAAGGGTGCTAATTTTACTAATGCAGATTTAAGTAGAGCTAATTTATTAAATGCAAATTTTGCAGGAGCAAACCTACAAATGGTGACGATGAATCAAGCAATTTGTAGCTAAGTTAATAGTTTTTCTAACGAGTTTGATTATACTAAATTAGGTATTTATTTTCTTGCTCCTAATGTATCATTACAAGGAGTAAATTTAGCTGGTGCTCATTTGAGTTCAGTAAAGCTAAGTTGGGCAGATTTAAGAGAAGCAAATTTAGATGGAGTAAAACTAGAAGGTTCTGATATAAAACACGCAAACTTAAGTGGAGCAAGTTTAAAATATGCTGGCTTATAAAGAGTTTCAGTAATAACAATAGACTTAACAAAAGCCGATATTCGTCACGCACAACTCGATAATGCAAATCTCAGAGGAGCGGATTTAATTTCGGCAGATTTACGATCTGTAATACCATATCAAACAGACTTATCCGAAGCCAATTTAACTAATGCTTCACCTAGTTTAGCATTCTGGAATAATACAAAACTCACAGGCGCAATAATGCAAAACGGTTCAGTTCACGAATAATATCATGTTCGGTTGAATATTTATAAATCATGATTGAAAGAGTCAGGAGTCAGGAGTCAGGAGTCAGGAGGGAAAGAGTAAATTTAGAATGAATCAGGTTTATTATAACTAATTATCCAAACATGATATAATATAAAATTAGCTTGGGTTAATGTTAAGGAAACCCAACTAAAAAATCTGTTAGTCTTGCAATAGTCACAGCAAGAATTTAACTTAGTGCCTACTAATTCCTGACTCCTGACTTCTCTCACAACACTCCTCCTCGCTGAATTTTCTGTTCCCGTATATTCTCTTTTTCCGCAAAAGCAGCATCTAGTCGATCCAATAATTTCCTAATCTTTTCCTTTGCCTCCTCACTAGTCTGAGATTGTCTATTCAACCACGACATTCCTCCTCTTCGCCCTTTTTGACTTGCAACAATTAAAGTACCCCAAGCTATGGCATTAAGTTCATCTCGATCTACTCTTAAAGCAGCATCAACCCTTTTGCGCAGACGACCAGTATCATTTTGCAACAATTTAGCAATATCATAAGTACTGCTCAAATTATTTTCAAATACATTTAGACTTTCTTGCCAACGACCATCTATTAAACCAGCTAAAACTTTTTGACTTGGACTTGCCCAGGAAGCGATCGCCTGAGCTTCTGTAATCTTGGCATGAAACTTAATTAGATCGAATTGAGCTTGTGCTTTTTCAGACCATTGAGATTTATCTATGAAATTTTCTCGCAAAGGTTGAATTAAAGTAAAAGCAGGAGACCATAAACCATTACGAGCTAACCTCAGAGCATCCTTATAATATCCATCCCCAATAGGAGTTTCATCAAGGGAAATTTTTTCTAATTCAATAGGATTAAGTATAAACTTTCTTGGCTGAATTGAATAAATATCAAAATCAGGATCTAATCCCACAGTTTGTTCAACCACCAACTCCGGATCTCCTCCCCCACTCATTTCTTGCCAAATCGGAGCTTGACCAGCAGCACTTTTCCATTCCAACATGGAACTCAAATAATTTTTACTGGGATTATAATTAACAATTTGCCCATAAGGAATAGCTTTGTTATCTTGTAACCTCTGACCACTGACAGTAAACCAAACTCCTCCTCCGGGAACTTTGCCTTGAAACTGACGTACTGTTGTTATAGGTAAAGGTTGATTTGAACCTTGAGGAGCAGAAGCAGACTCAATAGTAGATGCAATGACAAAAGATTCAGCCAGACCCTGAAGTGGTAAAGTATTAACTAATCGAAAATATGGTTTACTGCCTTCTCGTTGATTAACAGATAAAACTGATTGATAGACCCGCAATTCTACTACTTTCCGACAGGGAGTTTCACATGGCAAGGATGCTCTAGATTCAATTTGCTTCATTACTGGCATTAATATATCAGAACCAGAATCTTTTGTTGTCTTGGGAAGAGGAAAAGTCTTTCCAGCGCTAAACCCTTCCTCTTTAATACTAGATTTAATTTGCTCCAGGGTTTTTAGAGATTTATTGCCAGAAATATAGAATTGAGTCCACTGTGGTAATATTTGATTGAATGAGACTATAGCATTTGGATCAGAAATTAACTTCACACTGAGCCATGCTCCCACTGCCATTAAACTAGAGCTACCAAATAATAGGGAGATTCCTATCCATTCAATCATCCATTTCCGCCAAGGTAAGGATAGCAATTTCAACGAAAGTTTTTGAGACTGAGATGGTCGTCTCCGGCGTCTCCTAGATTTTGCAGTAGAAGTAATTCGGCTAATTTGTGGAGTTTTTCTCGCTCTAGGATAATAAGGTTTCTCAACTGTTTTAACAGCTTTAGGAGATTTCTTTTGACTGTAACTAGCTTTAGAATTGTAAGTCTTTTTTTTCATTATCCTAGTAATACCTGTTCATAGCGGTGACCTTGAACTTCCCAAGTATACTCGGTTTCTATAAGCGATCGCCCGTTTTCTGACAACTTATGTCTCAACTCCTCATCCTCAAATAACCGACTGATAGCCTCTACATATTCTCCTACTTGATTTGCTCTTAATGCTTTGAGTGGTGTATTTATACCATCAACTGCTAATCCTTCCAAACCACGGTCGCTGGCCACAACAGGCGTACCCGCAGCCATTGCTTCTAAAGTTTTATTTTTAATGCCAAAACCAGTACGCATAGGAATTACACAAACTGTAGCTTGATGTAAATATTCTGCCATTGAAGGTACGCGACCTGTAACTTTTACTCCTGGGCGAGTTGAAAGTTCCTGTACTTCTGGTACTGGTCTTGCCCCCACCAATGCTAAAGTTGTATCAGGATAACGTTCTTGTATCCTGGGCAATATTTCCAAAGTCAAAAAGCGAACCGCATCAATATTAGGAAAATTATCCATAGCTCCCACAAAAATTAATTGCTTTCCTCCTGGGTCAGCACTACGATAAGGAAACTGACTAAAATCTACCCCATTCGGAATCACAGAAATTTGACTATTGGGGTTAAATTCCTGTAGTTGTTTCCCATCTTCCTCAGTTGTAGCGACTATACAGGAAAATTTTGAGCAATACCGCTTTTCATAACGCAGGAGTAGGGGAAGATTAAATCTATCTCGCAAAGGTTTTTCTGCTGTGCCAGTTTCCAACTGTTGGCGACAAGTGCCATAAACTGAACTGTGGACATTAACTAGAGTTTTAAGTTTGTCTTGCCATTGAGGGCGAATATAAATTTCATTAACACAATGTTCGCAAGTAATAGCCTCACATTTACCTGCTGCCACAAACTCATCTACCCATTTTTGCATTTCTGGCGAATAGATAGATAGAACGCTCGGTGGAGTACCTTCTATTATGAAATTACTAAAACGTCTTAGTTTTGCTAAAGTTCCTTGATTAGATTCTTGGGGGCGGGGAAATATGGCCAATTCTTCGACATAAGACCGCAATGAATCTATTTCCGAATCATTGACATCTGGAGAACGTTGTGTTACTAAGGTAACAGAGTGCTTCTGACTCAAATATTTGAGTAAATTAAACGTTCTAACTTGGGTGCCACCTCGACTGGGAGGATAAGGAAAAGTAGAGGAAAGCATTAAGATTTTCATAAAGTTGATAAGTTATTCTATATTTCTTTCTGTTATAGCCAATTTATTATATATGATGACAATATCATAGTCTTAATTTTAATTTTAGGAATGGATTTGATGGTAGCAAAATCATTGATAGTCAAAGCATTAAAAAAACCAAACTTAGCCTTCAAAAAAGGAAAGCGTTTTTTAGCACATAATTTAGAAGATTTTATCAGAATACTTACCCAGCAAGACAAACTTTTAGAAATAGTTAATCAAAAGGAAATCAGAGTAGCAGGTATGAAGCGGACTGGAAACCATGCAATTATTAACTGGGTTAAAAGTCAGCATACTGGTGAAGTCGGATTTCTTAATAATGTATCAGCTAATGAAAACCCCTACCGCTACAAATATAAAAATCTCCAAGATAATTTTCCAGAACATAATAAATGGGCAATAGAGCATAATCGTAAACCAGCTAAAATAAATTTTATTAAAAGAGATTGTTTGATCTACAGCTATGAAGATTTTCCCTTAGACAAAATCGCAAGTAATAAATTTGAGCGTAACGCATGACTTATACTTAGGAAAAAGTGCTATTAGGTACGATATACTAACTTATTAGAGATCCTTTTAACCTTCTGGCAAGTAGATTCAAGACTTCTGCTAAAGTGCTATATTTTTTATCAGTAAATTCTCAGAATAAAACAATGCTTGATTTATGGATTGATTATGCAAAAGAGTATTTAGGAGAAACAAATTATTTCAAGCATAAAAAAATTTGTATAAATTATAATCAATGGTTTGCTGACATTGAGTATCGGCGACAAATTGCCGATAAACTGCAAATGGAATTTTCTGATGCAGGTATCGATCAGGTAAAGAGTTTTGGTGGAGGTAGTTCATTTGAAAGAAAACAATTTAATGGTAAAGCATCATCTATGGATGTCTTAAACAGATGGCAAAAAGTATCTGATAATCCTCAGTACAAGGAGTTTTTTAATCAGGAAGTATTGGAGTATTCAGAAAAAATATTTGGTCATATTCCTGGCACAGAATCTTTAATTAAGTAATAACCTAGTAGCTTTTAAAAAATTAGTTATAATTGAAAATTAAGTTAATGATGTATTAAAATTCCAGAATAAATTCAGTAACCTATAAATATGGCAAAAGTTAGTGTTTGTATTCCCACCTATAACCGAGCAAACTTGCTGCCTTATGCAGTAAATAGTGTTTTAAATCAGACTTACAATGACTTTGAATTAATCATCACAGATGATGGTTCAAAAGATAATACTGCTGAAGTAGTTAATAAATGGAATGACTCTAGAATTCGATATATTCAACATCCTCAAAATATCGGACGCAGTAAAAATATGCGTTCTGGTTTTGATGCTGCTACAGGAGATTATTTCATCAAATTTGATGATGATGATGCCCTCACTCCTGAATTTTTAGAAAAAACTGTGGCAGTATTAGATGAGATGCCAAATGTAGATTTTGTTTGTACAAGTCATTGGGTTATTAATGAAAAAAGTGAACGAGAAGAAACTGCAACAGAAGAGAATGCAGCTAAGTGGGGAAAAAATAAATTAAAGGAAGGAATTATTCCTAACCTGGTGAAAGAAACATTTCAATATCAAAGCTTACAGGTTGGTTCAACTTTATTTCGTCGCTCCTGTTTACAAGAGGTTGATTATATGCGTCCAGAAGCAGATGGATGTGAAGATTTTGATTTACTAGTTAGATTGGCTGTAGCAGGTAAGGTAGGATATTTTATTCCAGAATATCTGATGGAATATCGTTTCCATAATCGTCAAACTAGCTTAAAACAGGATATTCATTTTTTGTCAGCTAAGATTTTTTGTATGAATACCTATCAGTTTGAAGATGGAGAATTAGAAAAATTACGTTTAGTTAAATTAGCAGATACAAAACAAATATTGGGGATTAGATTAATTGAAAAAGGTGATAGTAAAAAAGGTAGGGAATTATTACAAGAGTCAACCCAAATATTAGGAACTTCATTAAAGACTAGATTTGGCTTAATACTATCTTATCTACCCCTAAATTTACGACAATTAGCATTGCAAAGCTTTAGGAAAATTCGTCCTCAAGATTATGCCGATAAAGTTAGGAACCCAGCTACTTGAATTGAAGATAAGTATAATTTTTGAGCGATCGCCACTTTACTCGATAAATATAAATCGCCGTCAAAAATAATGATTACTTGACAGGAAAATCAAATCTCAAGTCTGCCTTGTAAAGGGGATCAAAAAGGAAAATTAATTATTTCAAACCTCCTACTGAAGTAGGAATTAGTGTGAATTGGTAACTGAAATGATATTGGCTTGACAATAACGCAGGCCAATTTTTATTAACTATTACTATCAATATTAGGGGCACAATCAAAGTGTTGATTTAATCTCTAGCTACAAGTATCGTAACTATAATATAATTAAATCTACACTCCCCCTAGAATGGGGAGGCTTCAGACCGAATGTTTTGCTCTTAGAGTCACTTTTGAGTTCCTTGTGACTCAGGCAAATAGTCTTAGCCTGCCCTATTAACTACTTATGCTCAGGATTAAGCTTACCCTAACTAGCGGCAGCATCAGCTTCCCGGAGAGCTTTGAGAATTTCAGGGCGTTTCATCCGCGCATAACCACGCAATTTCCGTTCTTGAGCAATTTTCTTTAGTTGCCTGAGTGATTTGGTATCGTAGTCATCAATGGGAACTTCTGGCTCTGCTGCAGCTACTGAAGCTTTACCCTTTTTAGCCGTTGTTTTTGTAGTAGTTGCCTTAGATCTAGAAGTTGTAGAGGCTGGCTTACTCTTCGTCGTTGTCTTAGGTTGTGTATCAGTTTTAGCTTCTACTTCAACTGAAGAATCAAGTTCGGAAAGAGCCTGTAATTGACGTCGGGCGGCTGATACTTGAGTTTTGAGGTCATCTTCAATATCTTGCATTGTTTTGACCATCCCTGCCAGTTTTTTCTCTATTTGTTTATCGAGATCGTCAAGCTGTTTTGATAGTAATTCCACATTTACTCCTGATAAAAAACTAGATGTTGTCTTGTTAGCTGTTGAATTTGCGATTTTTCTTACCAATGTTTCTACCTTATTGTTAACTGAATTTTCTAGGTTTGTAATCAAATTTTTGAATTGCTCAATTTGATCGATATCAATGCTTTTTTCTGGCAAAGATTTTACTTGTTTTTTTAGAACCTCCTCATTTTTACCGATCGAACGATCTATTTTTTGGGTGAGAGAATCTACCTTTTGATCAAATGATACCCTAAGTTGTTGCAGTAGATGATCGAAGCTTGGTGTCTCAGGCATCGGTGGTTGAGTTAATTTTTCCATCTCTGCTCTAGCTATTTCTACTTGTTCATCCTTCACCTCATAAATCCAGGCCCACAGTTCCTTGATTTCAATTTCTTTTGCAACTTGATACCAATCAGCACCATGAACAATTTCTTACTGCTGTTCAGAGTCGTAGTTATCCTTTAATCTGACAAGTAGTGGAATCAAGTTATTACCTTGATCTGCAAGACTCTTAAATAGAGCTTTATGTCTTTACAGGAGGAATATATCTCTCCTGAGACTCTGGCACAGTAATTTTGGATATAGGAATTAACTCCAAACTTACCGGTTGTCCTGGTAACTCTTCTTGTCGCTCTTTTAGGTTTGATGAAACCATTTACTTACAACTTTACCTTGGTTCCTAAAATCAAATAAAGGTATTGTTCAGAACTCTTAATAGGCAGCAGGAATCGAATTACAGCTACTTTGTTAGTCCCTTTTATCACTTTGGAGAAATTCAAGATTTTTTGCTATTCCAAGTATTGGAAACATTCTAAATTTCATCCCAGTTTGACAAAATAGGATTAGGTGGTGAGAGTTAGTAAACTGCCTAGTGCTGCCTAACAGATTTATGGTCACATAATCTGGAAAATTATGATTAATTCTTAGGTTAGAAGCTTACACATCAGTACGCTCACCAGCGTTACATTTGAACTTTTTGGTTTTTACCATCCCTTAGTCTAAATTTTTCTCTTACCCAGATTTTATTTCTATAAGGCTAATTTAGCATACTATTCTTAGCTTTAAGAATTGACTGGGTTATAACTGCATGAATTAGCAACTAGGAATTGTAAATTAGATTAACACCACGATTTCTAGATTGCTCATTTACAAAGTATGCCCTTAGGCAAAACGGCCACATTGGCATTATATGTATAAACTACTTAGCTTGCGCTTACAGTGTCAATTGCTACTATTCTCTCAAGTCAAAAGACTATTGAGGCTACTTGTAAGTATTTTTTTTGATTCACTTGCTCTGAGGTAAAACCTGGTGTCTAACGGCTACAAACAGAGTGTGATTTTTACACCAAGTCACCTTTTCGGTTAAACCATTTAACTGAAGTTCCATTAGATAACGATGCTCTTACCTATATTTCAGAGATAACAGTGTATTTGCCTTTGTACCTTGATTATAACACATTTGACTAAGGGTTAAAACCTGCCCCTATCATTTTTATCTAGCTGTTAAAACTCGCTAGTTTCCTACTTACAGATTTTTTTATGATGATAGGCTTACCAACTTATAATCTTAGTAGTAATTGACAGTTTGCCATGAATTAGGTAAACACTTTCTAGCTTCTGTTGCAGTTATTGCTGCTTCATAAAACTGACATAAAACGTCACAGTTAAGACATTTCAATGTTTACTTCCTGCTTCTACTGGATAGGTTGCCAATCAAACAGTTCCTCTAGTCGGCAGCAGGACTTTCATAAGCATTAACTCTCAAGCCTACCGCATTATCTTAGAGGATCTAATAATCTACTCCTACAATCTAGATCAGGCATTGCCTCAAGGAAAGCTTTAGGAGTAGCACTCAGTTTCAATAATTCTGATCTGAGTGGATTGATGGCAGATTTTTTTTCTGGCCATGTCAGGACGCGCGATCGTATAACTCGATTAAATTGCCTGAAGTTATTTTTTAACTTTTTTACACAAAATAGTCAAGGTTTACCTATTTGATTAATAATAATATTAATTGGCTGATTTTTGCAAGTGGGAAACAGACGATCACATGAATATTAAATATCTTAAGTTTCTTTTGAAATTACTGGGCTACAAAAACTATCAAGCATCTATTAGTAAAATCCAGCCAGAGCCGGAGATGAATGTTTCTGAACGAGATGAAATCTGTTACCGGCTTTGCGATCGGGGGTTAGTAAAATTCACAAGGGAAGTTACAAAAATTAATATAGCACCCCAGGGAAAATTACTCCTAGATAGTAAAAAAGCTGCCAGTTCACTGACTGAGGAAGAGTTGAAATTGCTCAAGGCAACTGCTAGGGGTGCTATTGCTCCGGGGGAGACTGGTATAGCTGCTACCTATAGACAAGCCGTGATTACAGATTTGCTAGACCAAGGTTTGATTAAAGTTGTTGCTCAAAAAATCAAAGAAGTTTGGCTAACAGAAACAGGAAAGCAATTTTTGTGCCAAGAATATTCATCCCAAAGTACGGCAAAAGAAATTTCGTTAAAAATGTTAAGTGATTACCTCCAGTTAATGCGTACAAACATTTATCCTGACTACCCTAAGCAAGAAAAAAAGATATCTTCGAGGGTGTCGGACAACAAACTCACCGACTTTGAGATTTTAGCTGTGATTCGAGATTTAGACCATAATCTAGGTACAGATAACTACTTACCGATTTTTCATCTACGAGAAAAACTACAACCTCCTTTATCTAGAACAGAATTAGATCGAGCACTCTACCGTCTAGAAAGAAGTGACCAGATAGAATTAAGTTCCCTACAGGAGGTAAGATCCTATACACCAGAACAAATTGAAGCAGGTATCCCTCAAGATATTGGCGGACGTTTGTTTTTCATAATTAGGGAATAGGGAATAGGGAAAATCCTTAACTCTTTGTTTAATTTTCCTATATCAGTCAGGGATTACTTCTGACTTCTAACTTGCGCATAGCGCTATATCTGCTATCGTAATTCTCTAAGCATTCTCAAAAATATTAACAATTAATAATTTATAGTATGGCATCTATAGATCAGATTATTCAAAGAGAACTTAATCCTTTCGATCCCGTAACTCTTTATACTATTAATTTTTGGCAAGAGCAACAAAATCCTAGCCTGAATGTTGATTCTATCCATCAAAATATTATCACTGATATAGAAGCGGTACTGGAGCAGGTTACTCATGAACATCATCCTCGTACTTTGATACTTACGGGTGACTCTGGTTCTGGTAAAAGTTACCTTTTAGGGAGAATTAAAAAATTATTCAATACTAAAGCTTTTTTTGTCTATGTCGATCCTTGGCCTGATAGCGATTATATTTGGCGACATATTTTGCGCCAAACTGTTGATTGTCTGATGAAAACTCCGGAGGGTAAAACAGATTCTCAGTTGTTACTATGGCTTAAAGATCTATTGTCTTTGCAAAATAGTAGTTTGCTCCAAAAAATTATTGGTGAAAAAAGAGTATTCATTAGAAATCTTAAGACAATTTACCCTTCTGGGATTTATAATCCTAATGATTTTTTCAGTGCCCTTTATCATCTACTAGCTCCCAAATATAGCGCTGTTGCCTGTGAGTGGTTACGGGGGGATGATTTGGATGAAGGTGATTTAAAATCTTTGGGGATTAAAAGTAGTATAGATTCTGAAGATTCGGCCCAAAAAATTATTACTAACTTGGGGGTTATTTCCGCTGCATCTCAACCTATTGTTTTATGTTTTGATAATCTTGACAATATTCCTCGCTTATTAAATGGAACCTTAGATTTACAAGCATTATTTAATGTTAATTCTAGTATTCATACTCACTATCCACAAAATTTTCTGATAATTATTAGTATTATTACAAGTACCTGGAAACAAAATGCTGCATTGATTCAACCAGCAGATAAAGCTAGAGTAAATGCTGGATATTTTCATTTAAAACCAATTAATTTAGCACAGGGTGAAGCTATATTAGCTGCTCGTTTAAGTCCTTTACATTCCCAGGCAAAACCAAAACCTAAATCAGCTATCTTTCCTTTGTCAAAAGAAATATTAGAACAGAAATTTCCTAGGGGAAGAACTCTACCCCGGAATATATTAGAGTTGGGGCGTAAGGAATATGAGCAGTATAAAATAAAATACTTGAATCAGACACAGAATAGTCAAGATTTAACACCAGAAACACAATTGGCAACTTTTAAGTTGATTTGGCAAGATAAATACAAGAAGAATCAGAAAAAAATTAGCAAAATTACTGATTTGGCAGCACCAGAATTGATTTGGATGTTACAAGAAGTATTGAATGCTTTACAATTTCAGGATGTAAAAACTAAATTATTAAGTGGGAAGTATGCCAGCCATTCTTTGAGCTATCAAGAACAAAATCAAGAGCAAATTATTGGTGTGGTTTGGACAGAAGATCCAAATATGAATAGTTTTTACAATACTATGAATGCTTGTCAGAAACTTGTAGATCAAAAATTGTGTAAAAGTTTATATTTAGTGAGAGCTGCTGATGTGGGAAATGCTAGAAATCTTAGCAATAGAATATATAGAAAAATTTTCCAAGGTAAGTCGAAAAATATTCATATTCAACCTAATTTAGAATCTGTGTATTTTTTGGCTACATATCATAGTTTGGTGAATGCTGCCCTCGCTAATGAATTAGTGATTGAAGGTGAGATTATTAGTCTTAAAAAGTTAGAAGAGATAATGTGTAATGCACAAATTTTAAATAACTGTAGCTTATTACAAGATTTGTATGTAGTTTTTCCCACAGATACTCAAGAACAGCAAAATGAGCCAGATTTAGATGAAATCAAGGATTTTGTGTTAAATTTAATTAGAAAAAAAAGTTTTATGGAACGGAACAGTATCATTGAAAATACACTAAATCAATTTGTCAAAATAGAGCATTCAAAAATTGATATAATAATTGCAGACCTTGAGGGAGGACAGAAAATAAAAATTCTCGATCCTACATCAAAATTAGATGAACAATTAGTTTGTTTTGTTCCTGGTTAACTGGCTATCAGCTTTTAGCATTTCCGTTCCAGAATTCTGCGCAAACAGCTATCAGCTTTTTTAAATCTCTGGAACTATTGTACTAGATGATTTGCCAGAGGTTTAAATTTTCCTCTGAACGTTAAAAAGAATGATCCTACTGAATTCTGACCGCTTCTTTAAGAAAAGAATGTATAATTGATGATTATAATGATTAATTCTAATTAATCTAAAGTAAATTAAACTGATAATTCATAATAATTTATACTTAGGTTAATTGCTTGAAACAAAACAGGAAAATCTAAATAGTCTGTCAATGCCAATAAGTAATAAACCTCAATTACAATCTCCGTCATTTAGTATTAATGATGTTAAATTTGCTTTTAATTGCCCCCGTTTGTTTTATTTGAAACACCGTTTTGGAGGCGATAATTTGTTTTTACCAAAGAATTATATCCAGGCAATTGATAATGCTTTTATTGACTTAGCTAATCAGTTAATGAATATGATTCGGCAAGAATCTAGAATTCAAGTTTTGTTTGCAGGGCAATTTGAGGGGTTGGTAGTAGAGGCGATAGCTAATCAAATACAACAATTATTTTATGAGTTAATTTTCTTTCCTTATTTACAAATAATAATTACAAAAGATACTACTTTAGCAACGGCATTGTATCAAGTTTGGCAGGTATTAACTAAACTGATTTTTAAGATATCTGAAATCATTGTTAAAAATCGGCGTTACTGCCATGAAAGTGTAGTAGTTCGTCGCACATTAATTACGAGAGAAATACCTGTAGATTATACTTTTAAAATAGTAGATGGTAAGACTCAAAAGTTAACGGGAAAAGTTAATAATTTAATTTTTGATTTTGAGTCTCGTCGCTTGTGTGCAATTCATTATCAAACTTATGAAACTGTAGAAGTATCATCTCAGTTAATAGAGCTTGCTCTCTATAGTTTTTTACTGAGGCAAAAGAAAAAAGTGCCTGTTGATACTATTGTTTATTGGGTTTTGCCTGAATTGGGAGAGTATCATTACTCATGGGAAAAGTTGGAGAATGTGGTGGAGGGTTTAGTTCCGGGTAAGTTAGAGGAGATGCGGGAGTGGTTGAGATGGGAGGAGTTTCAACCTGACCCACCTCCACGGACGGAGCATGAGTATTTGTGTGATATTTGTCCTCAGAGGGAAAAGTGTCAGAGTTTTTTTGATGGGGGTGGGTAGAGAAGTCAGAAGTTAGAAATCAGAAATCAGAAGTTGTTTTGGATATTTTGAGGAATTCTCCAAAAACATTGCGCTTTCAAAGGAGGGGTTTTAGACTCAATTATTTTGATAAACAGTAGGTTGGGTAGAACTAAGTGAAACCCAAGTTATTTGGTAGAAGTTGGGTTTCATTACCTCAACCCAACCTACAGATATTTGGTATTTTTGGGGGTGGGGATGCGATCGCCAGATATTAAAATAAAAGCTGATTATATCAAATCTGGTAGTATCAGTGTCAAAAAATATAGAAACCGGGTTTGTATTAAATGTCCCACCATACTAATATTTACCTCCCATAAACCCGCTTTCTTATAAAACTCCAAAAAAAGCGGATTTGGTATTATTTATTAATCAGGTATATCGCCGATATCTTTTAACTTTTTGTAAGTACCATCAGAGAACCCTTGTATGTTATTTTGATCGCCTTTTTTTGCTTTTGCTGACTTTTCTAAATTTTCCCATGTTAGCTTTTTACCTGGTTTTCGCCAATATTTGATTGCTTCCCATGCTTTAGTCGATCCTGCTATAGAGTCAAAAACTCGCTTGAAAGCTTGTTTGATTTCATCTTCTGTTTCTACTGTTAACAAATTGACTCTTTGTAGTTGATTAGATTCACGATCAATAACTTTTATTTGTCTACTTAAAGTTGTTTGAGTTTGTGCTAATAGAGATAAAGCTTCTTGCTTATACAGGTTCGTAATTTTTTGACGTATAGCTTTTAATTCCTCATTCAGAATTTCCTCAATTTCTGGAAGTTTTTTGGGTAATAATTGGTCAATTTTACTTTCGATATTCTGTAGTTTTTCCTCTGTGATATTATTGATTTGAGGTTGAAAATAAGTAGGAGATGCTGTATTTATCTGGTCTAACTTTGTTGTCATTGGTTGCAATTTTTTATCAAGCAACTTAGCTAAATAACTTAAATTTATTGTACCGTATTTTTAAATTGTATGTTCTTCAGATACAGGAGAAATATTTCTGAGCATTTCAACCTGTTCTTCTAACACTTCTGCCTTATCACCTTCAATGATAAATGCTCCTATTCTTTCTCCATCACGAGGATTTATTTCTTTTGCTCTAACTACTGCATAATACTCACAATGTCCGTCAACTACTTCATAAGATTCCCAACCAATAGTACGCACAATTAGAGGTTTAATTGTACCTTCAGCTTTTAAAATTAACTGAGTAGCTTGTTCTAAATCTAACTCTAAAAATTCTGAAGGAGGCACATTAGAAGTAATTTCTTTTACAAGTACAAATTCTGGAGATAATAACATTATTGTAGTCCAATTTTATTTAATACTTCGTTTGCTAATGACTCAAACTCTTGGCAAGAAGAGGAATCTGGTGCATAGTCAAATATAGAGCTAGGTTCAGGTATTAGCAAGTCTCCAACTTCGCGAGTTTTATCAATACATCTAGCAAGTTCTTCTCTTTGAAATATAACTGTTTCCATCACACTAATCTCGTAACGTTGGGAAACTTCTTGAATCTGTTTTGGTAATGTATATTGTACAAACCTATTATTAGGGTTAATTTTACAAGGTAGTACACCTAATATTTCTATGTCTGGTTTATTCATCATTTTCTTAAAACTATTAATCTCTTCGTGAAGATAATTTTTAACATTTGATAAACCTTGATTGGCAAATGGTTTTAAGTCTGAAGGAATAATTAAATAATTAGCACTAACTAGAGGAATAAACACATACAAATTAAAAGATGGTGGTGTATCGAGAAGAACAACATTATCTTTTCCTTCTACTGGTTTCAGTTTCTTTATTAGTGAAGTTAAACTACTTCTAAGGTTATTAAATTCAGTTTCTGCTCGCATTAAACTTATGTGAGATGGAATCACATGAATTTCAGGATCATTAAACCTAGAAACTCTAGCTACTTCTGCTATACTAGAAGACTCATCATATCTCAAAACATGATAAATATTTGAATATTTTATATCATCAAATTGCTCATCATTAAATTTAATTAGACCTGTAGCAAAAGTTGTATTTGCTTGACTATCTAAATCAATAACCAAAACTCGATAACCTTTTTTACTCAAGGCAGCAGCTAAATTAACTACTGTTGTCGTTTTCCAACTCCACCTTTATTGTGATAAACAGCAATTACTTTCATAGAATTTATCCTACTTTGATTAATTTGATTAGAACCGGTTTCAATCTTTACTTGATTTTCCATATTTTCCGAAGCATTACTAACAATTTAATTTTTCTCATAATCAGTGGAGTTCGCCTCACTTACCCCTGCTTCTTCTACCGGAGTTTCTGTTGTATTATAAGTCCGATTTTGACGGAAATAGTCTCGACCGACTAATTTTTTAATTTCTTCTATTTTGTCATCAATTTCAATTCCTAAACAACTAAAAATCAACTCAATATTATTTCCTACTTTTTCATAAATCCTAATTTCTCTAGCATTAGTTAACAAGCCATATTTTATATTCATACTTGTTAAATAACGCCTCAGTTTTCGTTGATGGCGGTCTAAATTTTGTTTTGGATGTTTTGCCTCCATTACTAAACTTAGTGGAGAATCTCCATCCAAACTAAAAGGTAACTTCTGAGTAGCAAATGACAAAAAATCTAAACGGATACTGCCAAATGTTACTTCTTGATGCCAATGTTCGATACCGTATCCTAATTTCGGCAGTAAATAACTAACAATTAGTTTGCTTTCTACCTCGCTTTCGTTGCGACATAAATCTGGATTAAAATTCAAGGTAATTATTCCTTAATTTTTAATTTTTTCCTTGATTAACTAACCCGATGCTATGCAAATAGATTTATTAATGTCAATCTTGACAAATTGGTTTAGTTGTATTACTTTCTTTTTCAGTATTTTTACAGTTTTATACCAATTTATGAAAGTGGTATTATCAATTAATTTTATTTTGCTTGAGGTTATTTTTCTAACTGAGACCATCTTCCTCCCATTCAGTATCAAGATACCCTATAAAAAAAATCCGGTCAAAATGCCGGATTATATAAAAATTGATAAATTAAAAATTAGTGGTATGTGTTAATAGGGTTTCAATCCCTATTAAAAACCTTGATAAGCTGATAGCTGAATGCTTTCCTAACTTAAATTACTAGGAAGCTTTTTGAGCATAATACTCTTTAAAAGTTAGATAAAACTTTTTCTTATCATACAAATGACAGTGATCTGTTATCTCTTTCATTAAAGACCAAGAAAACTTGGTTTGATAAAGTTTATCTCCCCATTGATCCTTCAAAAATTGATGTGCTTGCCTCAAATTATATGAAGGAATTCCAGTAGAAACATGATGGGGAATATGCACATTAATATCATGGCAAAGAAACTCTACCCAACGGGGATAATCACAATGTACTGTACCAAATAATTGAGCCTCTGCTTCATTCCACTCTTCCACCGGAGTAAAAGGAATTTCTGGTACTGTGTGGTGAACAATCGTAAATGTACTCATCCAAAAGTGGTAAACTAACCAGGGCATTAACCAAAACTTGACTAAACCCCACAAACCAACTTTAGCTATTAACAAAGGAAAGGCGATCGCGCTAAACCCAAAAACTACCAATGCAGAAAACTTCACATCTTCCCTATCCTTACCCTCAAATTTTCTCCAGTCAAAATGCACAAGTGCCCAGTGGGGAAGAGAAGCTAACCACCAAAGTCTGCCACGCATAACCCTATAAACTGACTGCATAAAACTACCAGCAACCTCATAATCTTCTGGATACCAAGGTTGCCAAGCATTGTCTTCCCCCATCTTATTGGTATGTTTGTGGTGGTGATTATGGCCTATTCGCCAACCATGAAAGGGATAAATTAAGGGCAAAAACGCTAAGTGACCAACTAGATCGTTGACCCAGCGACGGTTAGCAAAGGAGCGATGACCGCAGTCATGGCCAATAACAAAAAACCCTGTTAATGCAGTGCCAGTAAAAACCCACAATAGTGGCAACAGAAACCAAGGTGTAATTGTTAGCCCCCAGTAACCTAAAACAACCATAAAAATATTGGTTGCTACCATTGTCCATGTTTTCCATTTATCTTTAATGAAAACTTCGCGAGGTAGAGTTTTCACAATATCTTTTAGCTGTAGTTGCTCGTTTGTAAAATTAGAATTTCCATGAGCAGATTCTGTAATTGATACAGTCATAAATTGTTTAAATTCCCCGTTTTTTTTGATGGTTATGCACTAGATTTATAATTACGAAAAAAAACGCCAGCCTGAAAATTTTGCTGGCGGTTTTGACCACTGAAAAATTTTTACAGCTAATGCTCGGAACTAATAGCATTCAGTAAATGTTAGTGAATTGTGTTCAAAACAATGCTGTATGTAGCAAAACCTTTCTTTTTATATCATAATCTTGTCACTATCTAGTTAAATTAATGAATTTTGTTGCTTTTGCTACTTCTTTCTTGTTGGTCAAGTGTAGCTATAGTCATGTTCAAAATTTTTATTGATTGACTTATTTTTCAACCTGTGATATTAAGTTTCGTTCTTTGATAGTTCGTAATTCTAATAAAAGAGTTTCTATTTCTGCCTCAAGATGAAGCAATTTAACTTGTTGATCTGTTTGATACAAGGACTTCATCTGTTCTAAAGTACGGGTTTGATTAGTTGATTTTCCTGAACCATTTACCCTTGGACCAACATTTAAAGAACTAGAAGCTTTGGACAAACTAGATGTGCTGTCAGAAATCAGTAAATTACTAGCCATTTATACTCACTTAAATAGTTTTTCTTTAAGATAGATTACAACAAGTTAATAGATTACAACAAATTAAGCTATTTAACCTTACTGAATAAAAATTTAACAGTCAAAATTATGGCTTGGGGTAATTTTGCCAATACTAAACACTTATCAGATTAAGTAAATAAGGTGTTATTATACTTTCTAGCTATAAATTTGATTAAGTTTTCATCTTTGCCAGGCATTGACCAAAAAGTTATTGAGAAACTCTTGATTAAGTCAAAGTTAAATTCTTGTCTAGGGTGGTTTTTGCCGATCCCTGACAAAAAAATCCAAAGAACGAAAGCTGCTCATACTATCTATAGTAGAAATTGTCCATCCTAACCCACGAATATAGCTGAAGTTAGAAGGCGGAAAGTTAAATTGGCACCACATATTTGTTTTATAAAGAGTTAACTATAACTCAGGCTGGAGCTAAGGAAAACTTAAAGTTTACAGAAAACAAGCTGGAGAGCAAAGTGTTTTAAACCGGAGCTGAAAACCAGCGCCAGATTTTAATCAATAATTAAAGTAATTACTTTTCTGTGGTATGATAAAAGATGTCTAAAAAATGAAATTGCTACGATTAAGAATATCAACATATACGGTAAACCAAGCTAGTAAGGGTGAAACTCGCGTCAAGTAACTCAGTCGTTTTGATCATTGCCTAATCAATGCAAATAAATAATAGTAGCTTTGAGAGTATACCCAAGTGGTGAAATATGTTGAAAATCCTGAAAGAGCAATAAATCGTCATCAAATCTATATTTATAGAGTCAACACAATTCCTATAACTATTGTTAATAGGTTTGAGTGTCTTGGGGTACTTTGACTCGTTCCCAGAGAATATATATCTGGTCAGCCAAGAAAAAAAGTCCTAAGACTGATTTATCCCGTTGCGAAGTGTCAGCTTAGAATCCCCGTGACTTGAGTCCCGAGAGTAGTTAAATTAAACAATTCAAAACTTCAAAACTTAAAGATGACCTTAACATTGCCCCCTTATCAGTCAAAATTACAAGGCTGGCCTGGTTTGATCGAGGCGTATAGATCCTATCTACCTGTGACAGAAGAAACTCCTGTTGTGACACTGCAAGAAGGTAATACTCCTCTAATTCCTGTGCCAGCGATCGCCCATCAGGTAGGCAGAAAGGTGGAAGTATTTGTCAAATATGATGGCCTCAACCCCACGGGTAGTTTCAAAGATCGGGGCATGACTTTAGCCATATCTAAGGCCAAAGAAGCAGGGGCTAAAGCAGTAATCTGTGCCAGTACCGGAAATACTTCAGCTGCCGCTGCAGCTTACGCTAAACGAGGTGGGATGCGGGCTTTTGTATTAATCCCTGATGGTTATGTTGCTCTAGGAAAATTAGCCCAAGCTTTGTTGTATGGGGCTGAAGTTTTGGCAATTAAAGGCAATTTTGACCAAGCCCTAGAAATTGTTCGAGATGTGGCCAATAAATATCCCGTGACTTTAGTAAACTCAGTTAATCCCTATCGCCTTGAAGGTCAAAAAACGGGAGCTTTTGAGGTTGTGGATACTTTAGGGGAGGCCCCAGATTGGTTGTGTATTCCTGTGGGAAATGCCGGAAATATCACAGCATATTGGATGGGTTTTTGTCAATACCATAAAACCGGAAAATGTGATAGTCTGCCAAAAATGATGGGCTTTCAGGCAGCAGGAGCAGCACCTATTGTTGCAGGTCATCCTATAGCCCACCCAGAAACAGTGGCTAGTGCCATTAGAATTGGTAACCCTGCTAGTTGGGAAAAAGCTGTAGCTGCTCAACAAGCTAGTCAGGGAAGTTTTACTCCTGTTACTGATGAGGAAATATTAGAAGCTTATCGTTTGTTGGCTTCTAATGAAGGAATTTTTTGTGAACCTGCTAGTGCTGCTTCTGTTGCTGGTTTACTAAAAGTTAAAGACCAAGTTCCCATAGGAGCAAAGATAGTTTGTGTACTTACTGGCCATGGTCTCAAAGACCCTGATGTAGCAATTAAACATAGCAACAATCAGTTTAAGCAAGGTATAGAACCAAGTATAAAGGCAGTTGCTGAAGTTATGGGATTTTAAAGGAAAGAATAAGAAATAAGCAACAAGGAAAGAAGTGAGAAGAAAAATATTTTTGACTTTATTTTCACTATTTTCACTTTCAGGTTTTCTCCCTAATCTCTACTACTGGGCAAGCGAGGCAATGGTTTTTCGTTGTGTGGTAACTGGGGAGTATTAGAAGATTTGCTATCCTGTAGTCGGATTTGATTTTGATTTTGATTATTAATTTCTGTTTTGAGCTGACTACCAGGAATAGTATCTAATTTTTCTTGTTTGGTTACTTTTGCTTTGGCCAGAAGATCAACTGCATCTGCCAAAGCATCTGTTAAACTCTTACGAGTATCTTTATGATTAGTTTCCTCTTCTTTGAGGGCTTTAGTTAACTTTTGGACTTCTCCAACAGCGCGATCACGTTCTTGGATTACCTCAAGAATTTTGGCCTTAAATTCATCCAAAGTCTGTAAATTTTCGATTTGTTGTTCAATATTTGTTACAGTTTCATTCCTATCCCCCTCAACTAAGGAGAAACCTTGTAATTTATGAATTTTTGTCTTTAAGTTATCAATAGTTTCTTGACTCTGCTGAGTTTCATTTCTTCGTTGTTGAGCTTCAGTATTATAGAGTTGGCGCCAGTGAGAGGAACTATCTTGGGCTGAATTTAATTCTGTGTGTAGTTCGACTATTTTTTGTTGAAGGGCTTTGATTTCATTTAACCATGGGGTTATGTCCTGAGTCATATCATATTTTAGATGATAGAGTGTCCATTTAATCGGGTTATATTTCCCTGCAAGATTGCCTTTGCAATTTTAAGCTAAAAATTAATTAATTTGGTGTCTGATATAAAATTTGGTTATACAGTAATCATAAAATTACTTCCTCAACTTACAGATCTTCTATTGAATAGGAATTTAAAAATTAAATAATTCAAATCCAATATTTATCCTGACTCCTGACTACGAGGACAATACGATAACTAATTAGGGCTTACTGATTAAATCTTAAAACATTTACAGATAAAGGTAAGTGCCTTTTTAGGCCGAAAAAAGTGCCAGGTTTTCAGTTTAAAACCCTCAAAAAGTTAGCATTTTAGGCAGACAAGGGCAAAAAAAATTACTCCCCTACTCCCTTACTGCCTTACTTTCAGTCGAATGGGATTATTTTTTATTATCAAAATAATTGAGTATAAAACCCCGCTTGTTAAAGCGAAATGTTTTTGGAGGGTTGCTCAAAATCCTCGTTACAAAAATAACTTCTGACTTCGTTAATTGGAGTCTCCTAGGTATAACATGGCCTACTTCAACTAAGTCTATATATTTGATATACAAACCACACTTGTTAAACTTTTCAGGTTAAGACATCCCAAATTTAACCAGCAAAAAGATTGATTATACCTTCATTGCTAAGACTTAAAATTTTTAACCATAAATATCTTATACTAAATCCCGTTTAGAGTTTGTAGTGCTTTCTGATTTTAGTAAAAAGCTTTTACAAAAATATTTTCAGCGTTTACCAAAAAACTCCTTTGAATAACAGATTTGGTATTAGTTTGAGCTTAGTTCCAAGCTCCTAGACTTATCTCTAGGTTATCACTTTAGATTGTTACTTTGTAATTTTGCCTTAAAGAAGTAATTTACCTTGCAAAAAAGTCCGAAAATTGCTTATTCAGAATTGTTAGTTTTAAGTTGTAGTGTAAGCATTTCCTGCGGAATACTGCGCAAATAGCCAGCCTCCTAAAGAGGAGCTGCGCTTTTTCCTGACGGAATGCTCCGTAAACATGTCGCGCAGGGAAACTTTAAAAGCTATTAGCTATTGATGATAGGAGAAGCTAAAAGGAATTGAGAAATTGAGAGAGAATTAAAAGTTACTACCAAAGTAGGCTCCTTTGACCTTACAAGGAATTATACCAATTCTCAAAAACTTTGCTATACTTGAATTCTCTATTTCTAAATACTATTTATTGACGTAATTTGATTGTTTACTAACATAAGTTATTTCTCTTGATCAATAGTATTATTAATTATTTGCTGATAACCCAGTTACTCTCTAAGAGACTAGCTGACTGCTAAGAGCTGAATTCTTACGTTGTAGTTAATTTACAAGTGATTATTTACTACCAAGAACTAAGTACCTATGCCAAATTAATTTAATATTTTAAGGGAGTAGAGAATAGGGTAAAAATATACTTCTATACTTTATAACTAGATCCCAAATAATTTTGCTGGAATAATTATAGATATTACTTTTTAGCTAAAAGCCATGAGCTTTTTTCATTTTCTACGTCACTTTAATTCTGCAACATTGCGGGAAGTTTTAAACCGCGAAAATAGGCAGCGTTTTTTATATTTATTAACTCCAATTGCTAAAAATGCTTATAGAGTATTATTGACGATACTCAAAATGGTCGTCAAGCACATCTTAAAACGAATAATTCGCTTTTTTCAATTCATTTTTCATCTAAATTTTCAGACTATTAAGAAGGTATTTAGTTGTGCTGCAAAACAAAGATTACCAGGTTTATCTGCAGAGATGGCATATAATGCTATGCTCGCTTTATTTCCTGCTCTATTAACAATAATTGCTGCAATTGGACTTTTTGAATCTTTAAGTTTAACCCTTTTAAAAATGGGAGGTTTACTAATAGATATACTGCCAAATCAAGTGCAGTTTGTAATTAGCTGGGCTGTGGATGAAATTCAGCGTTCTCCTAACAAAGAAATATTTTCTTTCAGTTTTATTGGTTCGATTTGGATCTTCTCTAGTGTACTTAGTTCTGCTATGGCAGCTCTCGATCAAATTCATCAAGTTCCGCTTGAGAAAAAACGGCCTTTTTGGAAAGCAAAATTAGTATCTTTAGGGCTAACTATAGGGACTCTAATACTATTAATTATTGCTTCTGGCTTAGTCTTAGTTAGCGACTTAATTGTAGATATGATTGCTCGGCAAAGTTGTTTATTAGAAACTCTACCTAACTGCCCTCCCGATCAAGTTGCTAGTTGTTTATTTGAAGAACCTGTTGATAATTGTGTTTTGAAGTCACAATTATTAGAAACTTGGAGTAAATTAAGATGGCCGATTACTTTAGGAATAGTATCAACAGCTTTTGCTTTTGTTTATCGTTTTGGTCCGAGTTGTAGAAGGAAAGGTACGCCGATAATGCCTGGTGCAATAATTGCAGCATTAATGTGGGCAGGAGCTTCTAATTTATTTCGTTTATACGTTTTACATTTTGGCAACTATAACCGAACTTATGGAGCTATTGGTACTTTTATTATTTTATTATTGTGGTTATATATTAGTTCATTGGTAGTGTTAATTGGGGCACAATTAAATGTCACAGTAGGGGAGGCAATGGCAAGAGAAAGTGAAGTTATGGAGCAATAAAGTTCAGTTCAGGATTTTTTGCAGAAGGAAGAAGGAAGAAGAAACAAGGAAAGTACATGAATGTACAGGTTACTTAAGAATTTTTTTTGTAGTTCTGTAATCTCAATATCTACTCTAATTATTCTATATCTTATGATTTTCCTTCTTATATGAACTTTATTAAGTTATAGAAGGAGAAGAAAAGTATTAGGAAATATGTTCAATAATTAACAATTACCTCTGCTAAAAAAGAAGAGGATTGCTTCAGAGGAAATTTTTGTCTTTTTTTTATCCTTGAAAGAAGAGACTTTAAACCTTAATTTTTAAGTAAAAAAATTGGAGTTAGCGTGGTCTTTGTAAGAGACTAATTACACCAGTAGTTATGGATAGAAAAATTAGAAATAAAAGCACTCCTCCTGGTAAAAATGAGAGAATTTTCCACCCTCTTAGGAGCCAGATTGTTAGAGTAATAATAGTGATAATGCCACAAATGTAAGAAAATTGCGGAATGAGAAAGTTATAATTTTTACTCACGAATTTCGCCTCATATCTATATTAATTTGACTATCAAAAATATTGTCACTATTTTAGCTTAAGTAACTTAAGACCTATATAACCAATGATTATTTTTCCTGGTTCTAATTCTTCAGAAAAATAAAGTCGCCAAGCACCAGGAGTCATCCGTAGATGCCAACTAAAAAGACGTTTTTTACCATCAGGACATTTAATAGTTAGTTGTTGTCTAAATTGTTCAATTCTTGACTCACTTTCTGGGGTTGTTTTGCTGGGTAAAAGATTTGGATTAAAAGCTCCTGTTTGCCAAATTTGACAGTATTTTTCTAATTCCAATAATCGTTTCTTTACCTGTTGCAAAATTGGGTTGCCGGTATTTAGGTTTTGTAACTGTTGCTCTACTTGTTCACAGAAGATTAAATTCGGAAAAAATTCTTGTCTCTTTTCCCATAGTACTTCTCCTCCAACTTGTCTATCAAAGAGTTTATTTTTGATGCAGTTTTTTATCCATTCGGTATGTTGTTTGACATGAGTAATTCGACTAGCATGAACAATTTTTTCCGAGTAGTCAGTTAACTGTTCATTTTCGTCTAATTCTGTTATCTGAAGTTCCAGAAAATCTTTATCCCATTGAGATTCAGATAATAAACTAATTGCAATAGAAGCACTAATTAAAGCAAAAGAAAGACCCTCTGCTAATTTTCCTTGATGTCGAACTTCAGACCAGTAAAATTTCTTTTTAATTTCTTCAAGAGCATCCTCACAAAAAGGAGCTTTTAGAATTAGACTACGGAAAAATCTACGCTCCTCTAAATCTACTATTTTGTCGTTGCGCCAACTTGCTATAGGATAATTAGGAGTAAGTTCTATATAGTTAAGGTCACTCTTAGTCCGAAGTATTTTTACTCCTAATTTCCTTACTTGACGTAAAGTTTGAATTAACTCTGACATTAATTTTCGCGCTGTAGAAATATCAGCAACAGGAGTCTCTAGAGAAAGTTCATTAAGCACCATTTCTAAATCCATATTTATTCTTCCCTGGGTTCCAAAAGTGCTTCTAAACTATTATCCCACTCATCAAAAAAACCTTGCGGCCATTTATCTATTCGTCCGTTCCGATCTATCCTTGGGGATATTACTTTAGTAATAAATTCTGTTCCCTGTTTTTGGCGGTCAAAATAGTGTAATTGAATTTTTTCAGGGTCAACTTTTCCTCTATAAACTGTTAGTCTAATTCTATTTAAAACATGGTCACTATGAGTTTCAACTACAATTTGTACCCCACAACTAGCAGCAAGAGCTAATAATTCTCCCATTTTTGCTTGGCCTTTCGGATGAAGATGTGCTTCAGGATTTTCTATTAGAATTAAACTGTCTGGAGGGGATGAAAGAATGGCTACAATAATTGGTAAAGTGTAGCTAATTCCAAATCCAACATTAGTAGAACGATAAGGATTACTATCTCCATAATAATATTGAAAGCTGATTAAATCTATATCTTGTTTAGGGTTGATTTGTAGGCGTGTACCAGGACTAATTTCTCCCATCCAAGCTTCAACTTGCTCTCTTAAAATTAGAGATTCTTCTTGTGGATGTTTTAAGGTAGGATTTGGTAGAGTTTGATTTTCATTGACAAATAAAAAATGGGCTGCGTATTCTCCTTTTGTACCTAATTTTTCTAGTTGTTGAACTTGGAAATCTGACATTTCTAAAAATAAGCGCGGACCTAAACGTTCGGCTTGCAGATAGTGAAATTTTTTATTAAAAAGACTGGATTTATAAATATCAGAAGTAACAGGTGGTGAGGCAAGATTTAGAACATCTTTTTCCCGATCATAGGAGAAATTCCAGATTCCTCGATTGCCATTTTCCCAGAGAATTTCAAAACTAATAAAATCCTCTTTTGCCCCTTCAAATAGTGCATCTTGAGCAGTGCCGATAGAAACTAATTCACCGTTCAGTGCTAAACCTTGATTTTCTAATAGTCGTTGTTGATAAGATTGACGCATTAAAAGTAGTGCTTGTAAGACAGAAGATTTGCCTGTGCTATTCAGACCAGAAAGTAAAGTTAATGGTTTAAATGATAAAAGCTGATTGGCAAAAGGTTTAAAGTTTTTTAAATGTACTGAACTAATCATTTAGAACTTCCTTGATAATTTTTTCAATAGTTTCAAAACGATATTCTATCTTATATTGAGCTTGAGAGATAGACTTGGCAAATTCTTTGTCTTTATCTACATATTTAGCAAAGTTATCTAATAATTCTTGGGTCTGATTTTTAAGTTTTTGAGTTTGTTGAGAATTAAGCTGACTAATATGAAATGACCATGTTTCAAACAAAGCTTTATTAACTGGAAGTTTTCCTTGTTTCTTAGGTTTACGGAAAGCTTGGTCACCAAATATTGCTTGACAAAGAATCATAGCATTTTTGAATTTATTTTCAAGTATTTCAATTTCCGAATCACATAA
Source organism: Dapis purpurea BLCC-M126 (assembly GCF_050015975.1). Taxonomy (NCBI): domain Bacteria; kingdom Bacillati; phylum Cyanobacteriota; class Cyanophyceae; order Oscillatoriales; family Microcoleaceae; genus Dapis; species Dapis purpurea. Next base: position 43,172 of record NZ_JBNHER010000105.1, read on the forward strand.
ATAATTAATTTTTTTCATAGCATTATCTAAAAAATCTTCTCTACCATACTTCCCATAATCTTTATAAGAATCAGATGTTAGCATAACTGCTAAAGCACCTAGTACAAATTCCCGATCATCCATACGTTTGATTCTTGATTCACCAAGCTGAATAACATTAGTAAATTCTGGAGATTTAGCAAGTTCAGCTAATAATTTAAGTGCTTTACCAGGATGAAGAGCATGACGCATTTCTTGATGAGTTAAAGGTATTATTCCTGTATTAATACGTTTAAAAATATTGTATTTAACTTTAGGTGGCGTACCTGGTGCAATTAGATAGACTGTCACCTGAGTTTCTAGAATACGACGTTGATATTTACGAGGTAATTCTTGATATGTTTTACCATCAAGTTCTTTGCCTAGATATTCTAAACCTGTTAACCGTAAATTATTATCGCTTTTAATTATAAACTGCTTTAAAGCTGAAATTCTTTGTAATCCATCTACTACTGTCCAGTTATCTTCATCAGTACCATCTATATAAAAAGCTGGTAAAGGAATCCTAATAATAATAGATTCAATCAATCGACTTTTAACCTCATCATTCCAGATATCAGAATGACGGTGAAAATCTGGTGCTAAATCAAGAGATTTTTCATCTATTCTTCTCACTAACTGTTCAATTGTAAGTTCCCTAGTAATAATATTAATTTCCTCTGGATCGTAAATTAAATTATCTTTTTCATAAGCTTCCTCCTCATCATTTTCTGGCTCTTGATATTTGCTAGAATTTTCTTTACTGCTCATAGATTTTACCTCCATTTTTTGATTTTGATTATACCATCTGAGATTAGACTAGATTCATAAGCATCTATTTAAAATTGACAACTGCTATAAAGAAGTATATTATCAAATAGTAAACCTTGATTTTTCCTATTTCTATTTACCTTAATTTATATATTAGCGATCGCTCAATCTAAAAAAATTAATTCCGATAAAAAGATAATGTATAAATCAAAATCAATTGCTCAAACTATCCTCCTAATATTTATCTCTATTATTCTCAAAAAATTTGAGAATATAATGTCAAGCATTGAATCTAAATACTCTTTATATTTAGATTGATTATCAATACCTGAATCTGAGCGATCGCTTAATCACAAATAATTTTCATCTCTATCAAAATTTAATGTCTAAATCAAAATTAATTTCCCGAATCATCCCTTTAACACTAATTGCAATTTTCACTACAATTACATTGGTATTAGCCTCTAATCAACTTAGCAAAACCCCACAAAAAACAGAAATTCGTGGTGTTTGGATAACCAATATTGACAGCGAGGTTTTATTTTCTGGATCAGCTACAAAAGCAGCAGTTAATCGTTTAGAAAATCTCAACTTCAACACACTCTATCCAACTGTTTGGCAAGGAGGTTATACTCTCTATCCTAGTCAAGTAGCTGAACAAACATTTGGCAAATCTTTAGATCCTAAACCTGGTTTACAAGGGCGAGATTTTTTACAAGAAATTATTACTGAAGCACATGAAAAAGGTTTAACAATTATTCCTTGGTTTGAATTTGGTTTCATGGCACCAGCAGATTCAGAATTAGTAAGATTACATCCTAATTGGTTAACTAAACGTCGGGATGGAACTACTATAAAAATGGAAGGTGAATATCCGCGAGTTTGGCTTAATCCTTTTCATCCAGAAGTGCAACAATTTCTCTTAGATTTAATTCTAGAAATTATCACTAAATATGATATAGATGGAATTCAATTGGACGACCATTTTGGTTTACCTGCCGAATTTGGTTATGACGATTTTACAGTGAAATTATATGAAAAAGAACTTCCTGGTTTATCCCCTTCTGATGATTATCAAGAAACTTTTTGGGTACGTTGGCGAGCAGATAAAATTAATAATTTTATGGAACGAGTTTCTGAAGAAATAAAAGCAAGAAAACCAAACTGTATTATTTCTGTATCTCCTAATCCTTTGCACTTTGCTTTACCTGCTTATTTGCAAGACTGGTTCACTTGGGAAAGAGAAAAATGGATTGATGAAATTGTTTTACAGGTTTATCGTCCAGATATTAAACGTTTTATTAATGAGTTGGAACGAACAGAGGTTAAATTAGCTAAAAATAATATTCCTTTTGCTATTGGCATTTTAAGTGGTTTGAAAAATAATTCAACTCCGATAACAACAATTGAACAACAAGTAGAAGCTGTGCGTCAGAGAAATTTTGCAGGAGTATCATTCTTTTTCTATGAAAGTTTATGGAAGTGGGGAAAGGAATCAGAAAATATCAGAAATGAAACTTTGGAGGAAATATTTCAGGGAAAGATTTCAAGACCACATATATCTGGTTTATCTGGTTAAAAAAAGGAAGGAAGCAAATTTTTTTGCTCTCAGATAAAGACTAGAGTTGAAAAGGTAGAAATTTTCTCTAGCTTTTTCCTAAAGAAAGAAGTCGAGCAGACAAATTTTCACCTCTCAGATAAAGACTAGAGTTGAAAAGGTAGAAATTTTGCCGACTTGAGGAAAGGGAAAAACTAGAGGTGGCAAATTTTTCCTTTCAGATAAATAATAGAAGGTAAAAGGTAGAAATTTTCTCTAGCTTTTTCCTAGAGAAAGAACTCAAGTAGATAAATTTTTACCTCTCAGATAAATAGTAGAAGGTAAAAGTTAGAAATTTTGCCAACTTGAGGAAGGGGAAAAACTAGAGGTGGCAAATTTTTCCTCTCAGATAAATAGTAGAAGGTAAAAGATAGAAATTTTGCCGACTTGGGGAAGGGGAAAGACTAGAGGTAGTCATTTTTTTCCTTTCAAATAAATAGTAGAGTTGAAAAGGTAAAAATTTTCTCTAGCTTTTTCCTAGAGAAAGAACTCAAGTAGACAAATTTTTACCTCTCAGATAAATAGTAGAAGGTAAAAGATAGAAATTTTGCCGACTTGGGGTAGGGAAAAGACTAGAGGTAGTCAATTTTTTCCTTTCAGATAAATAGTAGAAGGTAAAAGTTAGAAATTTTGGCGACTTTGGGGAGGGAAAAGACTAGAGGTAGTCAATTTTTTCCTTTCAGATAAATAGTAGAAGGTAAAAGTTAGAAATTTTGGCGACTTTGGGAGGGAAAAGACTAGAAGTAGTCAATTTTTCATTGTGATAAAACAACTAATATCTATTCATCTAACACCCGAATTTCATAGACTTTAAATCCTGCACCTCTAGGTAAAGGTCTACCATCCATACCCATTGGATAAGACTCGTAAGCACTCTTCGGTTGATATGGTTTACTATTAACATATTCTCCCTTTATTTCCACTGTTTCTCCGACATATTCGGGAAAATTTTCAAAAGTTATCGCTTCTGAAGCACGCAGAATTACACCTTCTTGAGCAGAACGTTTTTCTATTTCTAAATCTCCCACATCTAAGACATAATAATTACTATCTCCTGCTATCCAAGACTCAGTAGTTTTACTCCAGGGTTTTTGAATAACTTTACCTGTTAAAGATATCAGATAACGACTTTCCTGAACTTCCATTGTTATTGAGGGAATTTGAGATAGTTGAGATTTAGTAAATATATAACTGCTCATACCACTAATAATTGAAACAAATACTGATAATACTATAGAGAATACTCTCCAAGAAGTCAAATTTACTTGTATCATTTATACCTCGAATTTAAAAATTAATTTAATGCTATTACATTGAATATTACAGCAATCATAGAAAAAATTCCGGGAGTAAAAGCATTTATTGATAACTATAGATATTAATGGATTAAAAGGTAAGTTTATGGTAAAATTATTAGGCTTTTTAAACAATACAAATATATGCACCGAATAGCAGCTACTCCTGGTGGTTGGAACCCTCAAGCAGAAGGGGTAATTTTTATAGAGCAAACTCCCGCACCAATAATATTTTTAACTGCGGCAGATACGGATATTCAAACTTTGGCAGCAGTAGTTAATAAATTACCTTCAGATTTTCCACCAGTGCGAGTTGCTAATTTGCTTCAGTTACAACAACAACTAACTATTGATACTTACGCTGATGATATTTTATCTAAGGCAAAAGTAATTATTATTCGACTTTTGGGGGGGCGCTCCTATTGGTCTTATGGTTTAGAAGTTTTGCTAGAAGTCATAGAAAAAGGAGGGGCAAAACTAATAGTAATTCCTGGAGATGACCGCCCAGATCCAGATTTAATTAGTCACTCTAATGTTTCAATTTCTCTAGTGAATCAATTCTGGAAATATTTAATAGAAGGTGGGGTCAATAATTTTGTTAATGGTCTCAAGTTTATCGCTAATATTTGTCTGGGAAAAAGTTATGATTTTGCCTCACCTATATCAGTACCGCGAGTTGGAATTTATCCTTGGCAAAAAGAAGAGAAAAATACAAAGGCAAAAGTCGGAATATTATTCTATCGCGCTCATTATCTCTCAGGAAATATTGCTCCTATAGATGCTCTTTGCCAAGCTTTGATAGAAAAAAATTTAGAACCTGTTCCGGTATTTGTTTCTTCCCCTAGAGATGTAGAAGTACAGGGAGAAATATTGGCATATTTTCAACCTGAGAATGCTGAAGCAATTCAATTATTGTTAAACACAACCAGTTTTGCTGTCTCTGTTGTGAATGATGGAAATTTTTCTATTGAAAAATCTGCTAACCATCCTTTGTTAAGGCAGGGAAAAATTTTAGATATACCAGTTTTACAAGTAATTTTTAGTGGTGGTAATTTTGAGCAGTGGGAAAGTCAATTTCAAGGTCTTTCACCACGGGATGTGGCAATGAATATTGCATTGCCAGAAGTAGATGGAAATATTATTAGTCGGGCAGTTTCTTTTAAGGCAGTTAAAACTTGGAATTCTGATATAGAAACAGATGTAGTGAGTTATTTTCCGGTTCAAGATAGGATTGAATTTGTGTCAGAATTAGTTGCTAATTGGATAAAATTACGGCAAACTCCAGCATCTCAACGTCGCATCGCATTAATATTAGCAAATTATCCTAATCGTGACGGTCGTCTTGCTAATGGAGTGGGGTTAGATACTCCTGCCAGTTGTGTAGAAATTATTAGAGCTTTACAACAAGCTGGTTATCATTTGGAAAATATTCCGGCAACGGGGGATGAGTTAATTAAATGTCTGACTTATGGAGTAACAAATGATTTGGAAAGTCATGAATTACGTCCTGTTTTCCAGTCTTTATCCTTAGCAGAATTTGAAACATATTTTGCTAGTTTGCCAGAGGTTGTACAAGAAAAAATTATTCAGAGATGGGGAAAGATGGCAGACACAGATTTTGCCACGGATGTAGGGATTAATTCGACGATAATTCCACCATCTTTTTTCAAATCTGTTTCTAGTAATTTTTTAGAATTTGAGAAAGATAATGACACAAATTTTGCCATGGATGTAGGGATTAATTCGACGATAATTCCTCTATCTTTTGCTAAATCTAAATCTAGAAATTTTGAGGAATTTAAGAAATATTCTGAGGTAAAAGAAATAGAGAAATTTCCTATTTCAGGTATTCAGCTAGGAAATATTTTTGTTGGCATTCAACCTTCTAGGGGTTACGATATTGACCCAAGTTTAAATTATCATGCTCCAGATTTAGAACCGACTCCTAATTATTTAGCTTTTTATTATTGGTTGAGAGAAAAATTTCAAATAGATGCAATTATTCATGTGGGAAAACATGGGAATTTAGAATGGTTGCCCGGTAAAAGTGTCGGTTTATCTCAAGAATGTTTTCCAGAAATAGCTCTCAGTGCTTTACCACATTTTTATCCTTTTATTGTTAACGATCCAGGAGAAGGTTCTCAAGCTAAACGGAGGTCTCAAGCTGTAATTATCGATCATTTAACTCCACCTATGACTCGTGCTGAAATTTATGGAGCTTTGCAGCAATTAGAAACCTTAATTGATGAATATTATGAAGCACAAAATTTAGATCCATCTCGGTTATCTGTGATTCGGGAGCGGATAATTAATCTCATAGAAAAAGAAGGTTTAGATAAAGACTTATCATTTTTAGAAAAAGACTCAGACTTCCTCTTAACCCCTCAGCAAAATAGGCAGAAATTTTCTACAGAAGCAGAAGGTGTATCTTCCGAGTTTTCCAATTCTGAAAAAGACTCAGATTTCCTCTCATTCCCTCAGGAAAATGAGCAAAAATTTTCTACAGAAGCAAAAGGTGTATCTTCCGAGTTTTCTAGTTCCGAAAAAGACTTAGACTTTCTCTTACTCCCAGAGCAAAATAGGGAAATTTTTCTCAGAGAAATAGAAAGTTTTGCTTCTGACTCTCTCCTTCCTACCGAGCAAAATGAGGAAAAATTTTCTACAGAAGCAAAAGGTGTATCTTCCGAGTTTTCTAGTTCCGAAAAAGACTCAGATTTCCTCTTACCCCCTCAGCAAAATAGGCAGAAATTTTCTACAGAAACAGAAGATGTAACTTCTAACTTTTCCAGTTCCGAAAAAGACTCAGATTTCCTCTTACCCCCTCAGCAAAATCAGCAGAAATTTTCTACAGAAATAGAAGAGGTAACTCCCGACTTCTCCACTTCGGAAAAAGACTCAGACTTCCTCTCACCTCCGCAGCAAAATCAGCAGAAATTTGAAAATGATGAAAATACTATATTTGCCAAATTAATTACTAATGTAGATGGTTATCTTTGCGAATTAAAAGAAGCACAAATTCGCGATGGTTTACATATATTTGGCCAATCTCCTCAAGGTCAACAACTACGAGATTTAATCGTAGCGATCGCTCGTCATCCTAGCACTACTCGTTTAGGTTTAACTCGTGCTTTAGCTAAAGATTTAAACTTAGATTTTGACCCTCTCAACGACGATTTTTCTACAATTATTGATCGGGGCTTAGTGGTAGATGGAAAATCTTGTCGTACTCTGGGTGATGCTGTTGAATTACTAGAACAAAAAGCAGCTAATTTAGTCGAGAATTTAATTAATCAAAACCAAATCTACTCTCCCTTCCCACAGACTAACAAAGAATTAGAATGGATTCGCCAAAATCTTCTACCTTCTCTGCAAAAAACTGACCGAGAAATTACAAACTTATTAATAGGATTAGACGGCAAATATGTACCTAGTGGTTCATCCGGCGCTCCGACAAGAGGTAGACCAGATGTTTTACCCACAGGTCGGAATTTTTACTCCGTAGATATTCGCGCCATTCCTACAGAAACTGCTTGGAGAATAGGGCAATTAGCAGCAGAAAATTTAATCGAAAGATACACTCAAGAAAATGGAGAATATCCTCAAACTTTAGGGTTATCAATATGGGGAACTTCTACCATGCGAACTGGTGGAGATGATATTGCCGAAGCACTTGCTTTATTAGGAGTAAAACCAGTCTGGGATAGACCCTCCCGAAGAGTTATTGACTTTGAAATTTTACCAATTTCAATATTAGGAAGACCCCGTGTAGATGTAACTTTAAGAATTTCTGGTTTCTTTAGAGATGCTTTTCCTAATATTATCGATTTATTCGACCAAGCTGTTATTGCTGTAGCTAATTTAGATGAACTAGAAACAGAAAATCCTTTAGCTACTCAAGTCAAAAAAGAAGTCAAATATTGGCAAGAATTAGGATTAACTGAAACTCAGGCAAAAGCACGTTCTCAATATAGAATATTCGGTTCCAAACCAGGAGCTTATGGTGCAGGTTTACAAGGTTTAATCGAATCTCAAAATTGGCAAGACGATCGAGATTTAGCCAGAGCTTATATTAATTGGAGTAGCTATGCTTATACAGGAATTAATAATAGTTATAGTCAGGAAGTTAGGGCGATAAATTCTCCTGAAGCATTTTCGCAACGTCTTCAACAAATGCAGATAGTTTTGCATAATCAAGACAATAGAGAACATGACTTATTAGACTCGGATGATTATTATCAATTCCAAGGAGGAATGACTGTAGCAATTCGCGCTTTAACGGGCAAAAATCCTCATACTTATTTTGGAGATAATTCCATGCCAGAAAATCCTAAAGTCCGACAATTAAAAGAACAAATTGCTAGGGTTTATCGTTCGCGAGTTGTTAATCCTAAATGGATAGCTGGAGTGATGCGTCATGGTTATAAAGGAGCTTTTGAAATGGCAGCAACAGTAGACTATTTATTTGCTTATGATGCGACGACAAAATGTGTAGAAGATTTTATGTATCAAGGAGTAGCAGAAGCTTATATTTTTGATAAAAATATACAGTCATTCATTCAAGCAAAAAATCCTTGGGCATTACGAGATATGGCAGAAAGATTATTAGAAGCAAATCAACGAGGTTTATGGCAGTCAGCTAATCAAAAAACATTGGAAAAATTACAGGCTATCTCTCTAGAAGCAGAAGGAATAATTGAGAATTTATAATTCAGAATTCAGAATTTAGAAGTAATTTGTACCCAGAAATAGTTAAAAAAATTAGAGGTAAATCAACGAAGCTTATGCCAGTTAGCTAATCAAAAAATCTTGGATAAATTGCGGGCGATCGCTCTAGAAGCAGAAGGAATAATTGAAGAAAAAAGCCACTTGTCTTTATATGTCAATGCTTTTATATTTAATCAGCAAGCTCTACTTAGTATCTTTAATACCAAATTCACGCAAAGGCAGTTACATCTTAATTTGTGATTTATTCCTAAAAGAAAAAATTATAAATTCCATAAATTCTAAAATTTCCACCTTTTTTCCTCTTTAATATTTATGTTTTTCTTTCTCTGTTCCCTGTTCCCTGTTCCCTGTTCCCTGTATCCTCACGCTTTGCAATATTTTATGAAATTGGTATAACTTGGAAATACTATGAAAATAGATTGGAACTTTCCTGAACCACGCTTGGGTATTAAAGGTGGTATTGACAAATTTTGTGGCCCCGGAGCTACTCGTCTAGAGATGATTCTACAGTCAGTTGTACCGATATTTGCAGGTTTTGTTGCTGCATATTATGGGTATTTAGGTGAATTTGGATGGTCAGTAACACAATACTTGGTTTGTTTTGTCATTGGGTTTGATATCATGGGTGGGATAATCACTAACTCAACATCAAGTGGGAAGCGTTGGTATCACCGTGCCGGGCAAGGTTTCACAGAGCATATGTCTTTTATTTTGCTTCATTTTGTCCAAATTACTATGATCGCTTGCCTATACATGGACTTCAATATTCTCTGGATCTTTACGGTGGGTGGCTATCTGGTTGTCGCTTCTATAGTAATTCAGATAATACCATTATATCTTCAGCGCCCTGTTGCACTGACTCTGTATAGTATAGCCATTATATTGTCGATTTATCTGTTAGAAACACCTGTAGGACTTGAATGGTTTCTTCCTTTATTCTATCTAAAACTATTAGTTAGTCATATATTACGAGAAGAACCTTACAGACCAGATAATGAGATTAAAAGGGATAATTCCTAGTCTTTAATTGATAATGAATAATGTATAATTATTTTTGTTTTCGGCGACAGCTGACATGAAATGCTTGGCGACATGAATGCGGAGCATTCTGTCAGGAACGCTTTCCGCAATTATCAATTATTAATTATTAGGATAAGCTTTAAACGTAATTGATTAATTATCAATTATCCATTAGTAAGGTACTGTTTTGTTCTGATGTTATGTCGCCTAAAACAAACTAATTTTACATCTTATCAGTACAAAAATTGCTATCTTCAAATTCAACCAAATCTATAATTTTTTTAAAATAGGCATTAATTTATCATTCAATGCTTTGTATCCTGCGCGATTAAGATGAAGGAAATCTCTACTATATTCTTCCCTAACTTTTCCTTGTTGATTTACTAAAATATCTGTTGTATCAAAAATTATTAAATCTTCGTTTTCTAATGAATAAATAAAATCATTTACTTCCTTAATTGCTGTAACTACTATATCGGGTGACCAAAAAATTTTTCTCTCAAGAGGTATTTCTGCAAGGGGAAAAATAGTTGTCAGAATCACAACCGCACCAAGCTGACGAGACTGGCTCACAATTTCTTTGATATTGGATTTACACTCAGAAATAATTGTCTCTTTATCTTCAGGAAATAGAGGTATTCTGTATAAATCATTGACACCAACTTGAACTATTACAACATCAGGAGACAAAGGTTTAATATGTCGATTTAATCTTCCTAAAACTTGCCCTGTAGTTTGACCAGAAATACCTCGATCAATAAAATTAAAATTATCAAAACCTTTAGGCAAATTCCAAGCACGAGCACGAGAGTCTCCAAAAAAAATTATATTCTTTTGTTGGGAATTTCCAGTCTCTTCAGGATTAGGAACTAGAGGATAATAATTTATGGCAAGTGGGTTTAATTGCAGAGAATTTAATTGTAAATAAAAATTTCTGCTTCTGTTGAAAAAGAGGAAATTAAGCCATAGTGAAACTAATATAATTGTTGATAAACAGACAGTTACTATTTTATTTTTATCCATAGTCGAAAATTCCTTAAACCTAAACTAAAATTAATACTACTGAACTCTTTCATCTTAAATAGTGCAATAATAGGGGCGTGTTTTAGTAGAAATTTTTATGTTTACCCTAAGATTTATATAAACCCGTCCTAATGAACAAAATTAGTTGAAACAGTCCACTACAAAAAAATAGTTATATCAAACAATAACACTGATTTTGCCTAGAGCAAAACAAACTATTTTTATTTTCTTGAGACAAAATAAGTATAGTCTCATTTTTCTATAATTTTAGCAGCCATCTTAAACTTATAGCAGTTTTCAGTTAGGTAGAGCACAGTAGTTCATGGAACTTCCCTACAAGAGTTTTTATTCTTCAAGGTGTATTCCATCTTCCTCAAAACCACTATAAAAAAGGTCAAATAATTTCAGTCAACTTTAATAACTACTACCTCTGCTTGATAAAATATTGCTACAGAGTCTTTTAGCAGAAAATTAATGGTTAGTAAGGATATAAATATCGTAATAAAATTACACTAATTTTTGCATAATAAATATTTATTTTTTCTGATTTAATAAAATATATAAATCTTTTAAAATAGGCGTTAATTTGTCATTCAAAGCTTCATATCCACTCCTATTAATATGAAGTAAATCTATTCTATATTCTCTCCGAACTTTTCCTTGCTCATTTGCTAAAATATGTGTTGTATCAAAAATTATCACATTTTCCTTTTCCAATGAATAAATAAAATTATTTACTTCCTTAATTCCTATAGCTACATCCGGCGACCAAACAAGTTTTCTCTCTAGAGGAACTTCAGCAATAGGAAAAATTGTTGTCAGAATCACAACCGCACCAAGCTGACGAGATTGCCTGACAATTTGTTCTAGATTTGATTTACACTCAGAAATAATTATCTCTTTTTTTTCAGGAAATAGCGGAATATTTTTTAAATCATTAACACCAACTTGAATTATTATAATATCCGTTCATTAATTGATAATTGATAATGGATAATTGATAATTACCTCTGGTTAAAAC